>CAJGDO010000017.1 GCA_904502225.1 uncultured Clostridia bacterium | reverse complement strand
TTAACCGTTTTTTCTTTTTAAGGCATACATCAAAATTCCAGCAGAAACTGATGCGTTAAGACTTTCCATACCATTTTCCATAGGTATTTTTACCGTTAAGTCTGCCTTATTTTTAACAAAATCACTAACGCCGTTCCCCTCGCTACCTATAACTAAACAACAAGGTTTGTCTAAATTAAGGTCAAAAACGTTTTGGCCATCCATATCGGCAACGGCGAGTGGCAAGTTTATAACGCTTAGAATTTCATCAATTTCAGCGCGCATAACGTTTGCCCTAAACACCCCACTCATACTGCACCTAACAGACTTTTGCGAATATGCATCGGCACAAGCGCTGGTCAAATAGATGTCGTTATACCCACTTGCAACGGCAGTTCTAATAATTGCCCCAACGTTATTTGGGTCAGACACGCCGTCAAGCAATATGCACGAACCTTTTGGAGCGACAAGTTTGTTTTCAGCCTTATAAACAACTGCCAAAACGCCTTGTGGTGTTTTTTCTTCGCTGATAGCATCAAAAACTTCTTCGCTGACTACTTCAATTTTATACTTACAATTAGAAAACTCCGAATAATGCTTTTCGGTTAAAACGATTTCTCTAATAGGCAAGTTAAAATCAACGCCTTCTCTTACGGGCTTAATCCCTTCAAGCACGAAAACGCCAAGTTTATCACGAAATTTTTTGTCCTTTAACGAACGAATTTCTTTAATTAGTGTGTTTTGTTTTGAACTAATCATAAAATCAAATTAAAGCCTATCTTTATTTAAGGTAGGCTTTACATTTTTTATTAGATATTTGCCTTTGCTTTTTCACAAAGAACGGTAAATGCAGCAGCATCAGAAACTGCAATTTCAGCAAGAACCTTTCTGTTTAGGTCAATGCCAGCCTTTTTAAGACCGAACATCAATTTGCTGTAAGATAAACCGTTAAGTCTTGCGCCTGCGTTAATTCTTGCAATCCACAATGCACGGAAATCTCTTTTCTTTGCCTTTCTTCCATAGTAAGCATAAAGTTGAGCCTTCATAACGGCTTCTCTTGCTACTCTATATCTCTTACTTCTTCCACCAAAATAACCTTTGGCAAGTTTTAATATTTTTCTACGCTTTTTTACAGCGTTCACTGCTCTTTTAATACGCATGATAAATTCTCCTTAAAATAGTATTACTTATTGTAAATAAGCGTCTTTACTGTTCTTTCTTGTGTTGCATCAACGTATGCACCTTGACACAAGTTGTTCTTTCTCTTTCTGTCTTTCTTGGTTAAAATGTGGTTCTTGCCAGAGCACGCTCTCTTAACCTTACCAGTTGCAGTCACTTTGAAACGTTTTTTTGCTGCACTTTTAGTTTTCATTTTAGGCATTGTTGTACCCTCCGTTAATATTATTTATTAAGTTTACGCTTTGGTAGGAGCAAGCATCATCCAGATGTTTCTGCCTTCCGTAAGCGGATTCTTTTCCATTGTACCGAAGTCTTTAACAAGTTCATAAAACTTTGTCATAACTTCTAAACCGAGTTCCGAGTGTGCCATTTGTCTGCCACGCATTCTAATTGAAACCTTAACTTTGTTTCCGCTAGAAAGGAACTTTTGTGCTTGTTTTGCCTTGACGTTTAAATCGCCCACGTCAATGGTCATTGACAACCAAACTTCTTTAATCTCGATTACCTTTTGGTTTTTCTTTGCTTCTTTGGCTCTCTTGTTTTGTTCAAACAAAAACTTACCGTAATTCATGACCTTGCAAACAGGTGGAGTTGCGTTTGGTGAAATTTTAACCAAATCAAGCCCGCTTTCTTCTGCAATTTCAAGTGCTTGGCGTGATGAAACGATACCAAGTTGTTCGCCGTTTTCGCCGATTAAGCGAACTTCTTTATCACGGATTTCCAAATTAATTTGATGTTCTTTTTTGATAGTAGTGTACCTCTACAATAATATTTTCCATAAAGGCAAACGCCCTTTGAAACAAAAAAATTGGGTTGCTTAAATCAAAACAACCCAAAATACCTTTACAACTTTATTATCATAAAACGTATTGAACCGAACAGCCTTAATTAGTGCCGGTGAGAAGGGTCACTTCTTCTTTAAGCCTTAATATAATACAACATAAACGGCTTAATGTCAAACGTTTTTTGATGTTTTTTTAAGTTTTTTATTAAATATTACTATTTTTTATCGCCGTCGTTAAAGAACAACACGCCAAGAGTGTTTGCACCGCAGTGGCTTGCAATCGTGCCACCAGCACGGGTTTCATAAACGTTCTTAAATCCCTTTTCTTTAACAGCCATTCTAACTTCTTCAAGCATTTCTTCACTTGCCGAAGTACAAGTGATAAACACGTTTTCAAGGTCTGGATTATGGAAGTCTTCAAACACGCTTTCGCAATATTTTCTAACCACTTTTCCCATATTGCCCTTAAACTTTTTATCAGAGCCCATTTTGCCGTTTTTAACAACTATTCTTGGGCGAATTTTTAAGATTGTTGCACCAAGCAAGGTAAACAAGTTGCATCTTCCACCCTTATGGAGATAGTCAAGTCTTTCAACAACGAAACTTGCTTGAACGCTTGCCGTTCTTTTTTCAACTTGTTGTGCGATAACGCTTGGCTCTAAACCTTCTTTTACCAACTGTGCTGCATAAATTGCCAATAGGCCGATGCCCGTTGATAAACTTTGGCTATCGACAACGTAAACGTCCTTCATTTCTTGTGCGGCACGCTTTGCATTAGAGCAAGATGAAGAAAGCCCGCTTGATAACGAAATGTGGATTATCGCATCGTAATCTTTTTTAAGATTTTCAAAATATTCAGCATATTCAAATTCGTTAATCGCATTGGTTTTAGGCAAAACCCCCGTTTCATCAACGTAATCAAACATTTCTTGAGTGGTAATTTCCCCATCTAAAAACAATTTATCCCCCAAAGTGATGTGGAAAGGAATTTGTTTTAAATCATACTGTTGCAATAACTCTTTTGTTAAGTCGCAGGTTGTTTCAACCGAAACGGCAATTTTCATAAATATATAACTCCTTAAAATTACACTGATAGCATAGTGCAATTAACATTATATTCAAGATTATTAACTATATATTAACATATTTTGCAAATTTATTCAAATATTTTGTAATACAAATATTTTTCTTTTTGTCGTCTTTATAAAAAAATATGTTTTTTACTTGCTTAAAACGGTCAAATCGTGTTATCATTATATAGTAATTTTTGACACACAGGAGATTGATATGGAAAAAATTTGTGGATGCCTAGTTTCAGACACCGTTTCTTTTAATGAATTTGCCCAAAATGAGAACAAAGTGGTTTGCATAAAAGGTTATATTCACCGCATTCGTGAAATGACCGGTTTTGCTTTCGTTATCGTAAGAACTGCAAGGGACGTTATCCAGTGCGTTTATGCACCTGAATTTTCTTCTTATCGTTGGGATGATAAACTTTGCGAAGAAGCGTGCGTTAAAGTGACTGGTAAGGTTGTTGCAAGCCAAGACGCAAAGGGCAACACCAGATACGAACTTCAAATTCACGATATTGAAATTTTATCTCTTCCAGCAGAAAATTTGCCTATCGTTATCAACAAAAAACAACTTGACAATATCCAATTAAACACTATTTTGGACTTACGCCCTATTTCTATGCGTAATCCAAAAGAACGTGCTATCTTTAAAATTCAAGAAGGTATTGCTCGTGGGTTTAGAGAATGTTTAATGAAAAACGGATTTACCGAAATTCGCTCGCCAAAGATTAACTTTGCTGGGGCTGAAGGCGGAACAAACATCTTTAAACTTGATTATTTTGGAAAGGAAGTTTATTTAGCACAATCTCCACAATTATATAAGCAAGCGTTGGTTGGCGTTTACCAAAAGGTTTTTGAAGTTGCACCTGTTTTTAGGGCTGAACATCACGACACTTCACGCCACCTAAACGAATATACTTCTATGGACTTTGAAATGGGCTTTATCAATGACTTTACCGACATTATGAATATGGAAGTTAAAGTTTTAAGATACATTATGGAACTTCTTAAAACCGAATACAGTGAAGAAGTTGAAACTTTGCACATTGACCTTCCTGTTATAGACGAAATCCCTTCTATTAAGTTTATGGATGCAAAAGAACTTATTATGAAGAAGTTTAAGTATCAACCACAAGATATGAAAGACTTTGACCCAACCGAAGAAGAACTTTTGGGCAAGTATGCTAAAAAAGAACTTAACAGTGACTTTTTGTTCGTCACCCACTACCCTTCAAAGAAAAGACCTTTCTATACTATGGATGACCCAGCAGACCCAGATTTCACTTTATCATTTGACTTATTGTTTAGGGGGCTTGAAATCACTTCTGGCGGACAAAGAATTCACGATTATAAAGAACAAGTTGAAAAAATGGTTAAACTCGGCATGAACCCTGAACTCTTTGAAACTTACCTTATGCTTCACAAATACGGGGCACCTCCACACGGCGGTTTAGGTATCGGTTTAGAAAGACTTACAATGCACTTGCTTGGTGCTAAAAACGTTAGGGAAACAACAATGTTCCCAAGAGACATCAACAGAGTGACCCCATAGTCTTTATAACAAAACTACAAAACCAAAACGCAAGGCTTTCCACCTTGCGTTTTTTGTTTTTAATTTATTTGTTTTTTATTCGTTTGTCGTTTCGGTTTCGTCATACTCTTGCTCGCCAACGATTGAAATAAGTTCTTTTTTAGTATGCTCTTCGTCAAAGGTTGCATACCTGATATGTAAAACGTCGCCTTCGTGAAGCGTCATTGAGCCTTCTTGGTCAATAAATGCTTTGCGAGATTTGCTTGGGATTATCGAAAGCAAAAAGAAGTTTGACGGCCAAATTATATCTTTAACGTGCCTATATTCGGCAAAACTGCCCTTTTGAATTGTAATATGCGTGTCGATAATCAACCTTTGGTGTGTTTCTTCTTGCGACTTAACGATATTATCAATAATTCCATCGTTTATACCCTTTACCCCAAATATTTCGGTGATAATAAAGGAAACGGCAACCACTATGATAACGTGAATAACGTTTTCGCCACAGCCGAGTGCTTCCAACGAAAAGACGACGGCGGTAAGTGGCATTTTCATCATCGATGCAATGCATGCTGAAACGCCAAGCACCAAAATCACCGTTTGATATTGGCTATCCAAACCAAACACGGCTTGCATACTTTTGCCAATAATAGACGCCATAATTGCACCAAGTGCCATAATTGGAATAAACACGCCACCCGTCAATTTATTGGTGTTTGCAAACAAGGTTAAACTCATTCTAACAAGCAATAACACCACTAAACCAAAAATAGCGACTTTGCCCTCTAATAAAAGTGGGAATATTTCGTGACCTGTTGATATAAACGAAAATGAAACCAAACCAAAAACTAGCGTTATAGCATAGACAAAAAAGATTTTAACGTGGCGTGGAATCTTTTTCAACTTGCGGTTAAAAAAATGATTTATTACGTGGTAATACTTTAAAAATACAACGGCAAAAAGCCCAATCACCGCACCGACCACAATAGGAATATACACGTCTTTTACTGCGAGCGTGGTTATATTCATACTTGGGAAAATTGAAGTGCTTAAATCAAGAAGCGGGCAAAAAATTTCCGAACAGAGTTGTGCAAAAAGGACGGCAACACTGCCCACTATTAAAATCATAGGCGAAAGTTTTTGGTGTGCTTCTTCCACTGCAAAAAGTATGCCCGAAACTGATGCACCCGTTGCAACGGCAAAACCTGCACAAGCACCACCCGTCATAGAATAACCACTCCATGCTGGGTGTTTTTTTGCTAACGTCTTAACGCTTCCCTTACCGACAGCCGTTCCCATTAAAACCGATGGGCCTTCGTTGCCAAGTGGAACGCCCACTAAAAATGAAGTTAAGGAAATAAAAAATACGCCGATAAGCGTTCTTAACCACTTAAAAGTGACAATGTTTCGAAGCAACGCTATTGATGACGGTATGCCACCGCCACTAACTCTCGGTTGCTTTTTATATATGCGTGCAAATAAAACTGCCAAACAATAAAACACTATCAAAATCAAAGGTATAAAGTATAGTCTGCCCCTTAAAAAGTGGTAATAATTTTGAGAAAAACCAATAACCCACTTTGCCAAAAGTTTATAAAGCACAACCACGACGGCGGTAAAAATCCCCGTGATTGAGCCGAAAATAATTGCTGGGAAAATTAAGTTTGTAAAATAACCTTTCATTTTTCTCATTTGTTTCACTTCCTTTTTCGGTAATATAATACATTAAAAAAAGGCAAAAATCAAGCGATTATTGGGCTGATAAATCAAACATTTATAAAATATTAAAAGGACATTAAATTTCTATATAAACGCCACAAAATAGATAGGACAAATGGTTTTTTTCTAAAATTTCTTGCTCGGTTTTATTGAAGCGTTTTGCCAAACGGCAAAGCGTGTCGGTGGGCTTAACAAAATAAATGTTATCGCACTTTTCAATAAGTAAAATATCGCCTGCCAAAATTTCTTTTTTTAGGTTGTTATTGAATATTAGACCGCCCATAGAACAGTTGAATTTTTGGCAAACACTAATCACGCTGTCGCCATCCATTACCCTATAAAAAAACTTTTTCATACCCTTATTATATTTGCACTTTTTATAGAATAGAATATATTGACAATCTTTCTAGGGGGCATAATGCGTAAGTTTTTTAAGACAGTTGCTTTGGTCACCGTCTTTTCTATAAGCGAAAAATTTTTAGGGTTTTTATACAGAATTTATCTATCGAGAACTATTGGTGCTGAAGGAATTGGGCTTTATCAAGTTGCACTTTCCATTTTTGCACTTTTATTAACGCTTTCTTGCTCGGGCGTGCCGATAACAGTTTCACGCCTTATGACAAAATATCGTGCCGAAAATAGAGAAGACAGAGTGCAAAAGGTTATTAGTGCAGGGCTTTTGTTTACCGTTTTGGTGGTTTTGCCCGTTTTGGCCGTGTTTTTTATGTTTACCGACCACTTTGCCTTTTTGTTTGCTGATAAACGGTGTATAAGCATATTTTTGGTTATTTTGCCCGGCCTAATTTTCACTTCTATTTACTCTGTTTTGCGTGGGGTGTTTTGGGGCGATAAAGACTTTTTGCCTTACAGCATAATTGAACTTTTAGAAGAAATTTGCATGATTGTGGTGGGCATAATTTTGATAAATTCGGTCACCGACGTTTACCAAGGTGCATTTAGGGCAGGCGTTGCCGTGCTTTGCTCTTACGTCTTTTCGTTCACGGTGGCACTTATCGTGTTTTTTATAAGAAAACACAAAATCAAAAACCCAAGGTCAGAATTTAAACCGCTTTTAACCTCTGCCCTTCCTATCACGGCAATGCGAAGTGCAAATTCACTGACAAGTTCGCTCGTTTCAATAATTTTGCCTATTCGTTTGGTGCAAGTAGGCTTATCCAACAACGTGGCAATGGCATCTTTTGGCTCGCTTATGGGTCAGGCGTTGCCTCTGCTTTATATCCCCACCACTTTAATCGGCTCGTTCATACTTGTTTTAGTGCCAGAAATTTCCGAAAACTTTTACAAAAAGAATTATTTTTATCTCAAGCGTGACATTGAAAAATCGGTTAAGTTCACAAGCCTTTTAACCTGCGTTTTCACGCCTGTATTTTTGGTTTGCGGTAAAGAACTTGGCGTTTTAATCTTTTCCAGCCACGAATGTGGCACATATCTATCCACTTGTGCTTTTTTAATGCTGTTTATGAGTTTATCTTCAATCACAACGAGCATGCTAAACTCTATCGGGCTAGAAAACAGAACGCTTTTTTATTACATAATCGGTGGAATTTTAATGCTTTTATGCATTTGGTTTTTGCCAAGTATTTTAGGGGTTTATTCGCTTGTAATCGGCTTTTTCGCACTGTACGGCTTAACCACAATTCTAAACCTAAAACTCATCAATAAAAACTGCGTAAACAAGCCACGATACAAAAAGTTTTTGTCAAGCACCTTAATGCTAATTTTACCAACTGCATTGTTTGGCGTTATTGTTAAAAAACTTATTATTTCGGTTTTAGGCTCATTTTTAACCCTTATTGTTTGCAGTGGGGTAATGGTCGCTTTTTATATGCTCCTTTGCGTTGGGTTTAACCTTGTTTCAACCGAGTTTATAATCAAAAAGTTTAATTTCAAATTTAAGGTGAAAAAGCAAAAACACGCTTAAAAGAAAAACCTTTTCTTTTTTTAGAAAAGGTTTTTTTACATAAACGGTGCAAAAAGAAGCATAACGCCTGCAAATGCACGATAAATTAAATGATTTCTTAACTTGTTCTTTTCAGTTATTAATAAACTTTCTTTTATGGTTTCGTCAAAGTCTAAATTGGCGTCTTTTAAGATTTTTTCATCATCGGTAAAAACTGCACACTCAAACTGCTGATAAAAACTTCTTAAATCCATATTGATTGAACCAACAACGGCAGAGTTTTCGGTCAGCAACAATTTAGTATGAACGAAAGACTTTTTCATGCAATAAACTTTAACGCCACTGTCAATCAGTTTTTCAGCGTTGTTTCTAGTCACCCCGTAAACAAAAGTCTTGTCGGGTATTTCAGGGATAATCAGCCTAACGTCCACCCCACTCATCGCTTTTGAGATTAACAAGTTGTTAAGCGTGTCGTCAACGATAAAGTATGGACTCATAATATAAATTTTTTGATTGGCACAAGCAATCATATTTTCATAAACGCTTTTGCCAATATTGTTTTTGTAATCAAGTCCGTCTGCAAACGGCACGAACACGCTTTCATTTTGATAATTATTGGCTTTAGATAAAAATGCCGAATAGTCTTCGCTTTGTTTACTTAAAACTTCCCACTGCCTTAAAAAGAACAAAGTAAAGCCATCAACGGCCAAACCGTCAAGCCTAATTCCACCGTCTTTCCAATACCCGTGCATACGTTTTTCATTAACGTATTCATCAGCCAAATTGCACCCGCCCGTATAAGCCGTTTTTCCATCAATAACGATAATCTTTCTATGGTCTCTATAGTTTAATGCAAGCGAAACAAAAGGCGTGATTTTGTTGAACGGCTGAATTTTTATGCCCGAATTTTTTAAGGCTAACTTGCTTTTTCTTGACAATACTTTATGTGAGCCCATATCGTCATAAATCACTCTAACGTCAACGCCTTGCTTAACCTTTTCACTTAAAAGGTCAAATATCCTTGTAAACAACGCCCCGTCTGCAACAATAAAAAATTCTAAAAACACAAACTCTTTTGCAAGTTTTATTCTTTTTATAACGTCGTCAAAAAAACTTGTCCCCGAGCCAAAATACTCGGCTTTTGTGCCGTTATAAGCATTAAAGCCCCCTGCATTATATAAATATGCACAGTTGTTAATCACGTTTTGATTTTTTATTTTTGCACTTTGATTAAGGTTATACCTTTCAGAATTTTGGTAAATTGTCTTAAACCTTTTGCTAGACTTTGCCAATAACAACCGCTCGTCACTTAAAAGATAAAAAATATACGAAAACGGAAAGCACAACAGCAAAAAGATTATCCAAACGGCTTTGCTATGACTGTTTTTGTTTGAAGATAGAACGTATATGCAAGTGATTAAACTTATTATAAAAGTTAAAAGTGCCGTCCACTTAAACGACAAAATAAAAGTGGTGTGCAACACTATAAACATAAGCACTTGAAAAGCAATTATCCCAAAAACTATAAATGCTTTAAGCACCCCTAACCCGTTGCTCTCTTTTTTAATTTTAACTATATCTGAAAAGGGCGAATTTACCCTTTTTTCTATCCTAAACGGCTTATCAAACTTCTTCATTTTCGCCACCGTTATAAGCCGTTTTTTCAGTCAACAAACTAACTTCTGTTAAGATTTTTGATATTTCGTTGTCAATTCGATTGCTTTTTTCTAAATAAACACTGTTTTCGTTTATAAAAAGTTTTCTTATTTTTCTCGCTTTAATTAAAACGCCACAAATAATCCCCAGCGACAAAAGACTGCCTAAAATTATAGAAAACAAGGTTTTAAGTAAATAAATAAACACCCCAACGCCCAAAAGGAAAATTGCCGAAAACAAAATTGTTCGGGTGGTTTGCCCTTTTGATTTAGAGTGCTTTTTTATTTTTAACTGTGCTTTTTCATTAATGGCACATTGATAATAGACTTCTAAAAGTTGAAGTCTATTTTTGTTTTTTATTGTATGTGGACGGCGAAAGCCCAAATTCACCACGTCTTTATAACGCTTATCATCATTATTGTAGATTTTTTCCCACAAAAAAGATGAATAAGCATTTTCGATTTCGGTTTGGCTTATCTTTTTAACAATAATATCTAAATAATCAAAGTTTTGATAATCTCTTTCTTGCATTTTACCCACAAAATTATTTTTTATATTTAGTATGTCTAAATAGTAAAATAAAATTATGAACAAAAACTAAACTTTTGTCGATTTTTTAAAATTTTAGAAATTATTTTTTAATTGCGTTTTTAACTCTTATAATAGTTGGATAGAACACAAAAAGCAAAGCGTAATTAAACACGCTGTTCCAAATTTGACCTTGAACGAAAAGCCTTGTTATAAGGTAAGCAAAAAATGGCACTTTTTTGTTGTTATACATTATCCAAAAAGCCGTGGTATTGATTGCAATGGTGCAAAGCAAAAAGGTCAAAAATGCAACGATTAAAATTTTTATATAGGTTGCAAACTTGTTTTTAATATCAATGCAGTTCATAATTAAGCCGGAAACAAGTGCAACAAGCCCCATACTTAAGCCTATCCAAGGCATATACATAAATCCACCGGAATTATATAAAAAGCCCACCAAGTCCCCCAAAAAGCAAGCAACAAAGCCGAAAACAGGCCCTATTATCATACCCGTTAATGCCGAAAAGAAAATGGTTAAAGAAAATTGCGTGTCTGCAAACTTAAACTCAAAAAACATATTACATACAACGCAAAGTGCAGTCATAACGGCAATATAAGCGACCTTTTGGGTGTGCGTGCTGTCCGATAAAACTTCAGACAATAAAACTTTCTTAATCTTTTGCATAAAAAAAATCTCCTAAAACAATTTTTAGAGAGACCGATAAAATATTACATATTCTTATGTAAAATAATAGCGGACGCACAAAGATACCGCAGGTTTCCCTTTCGTTTGCAAACGACATCCCATTTTGCAACACTTGACGCATCTTTGCTACTCTATATTTTTATATTAGCATATGGTTGTTGTTTTGTCAATGTTTTGTTAAGCATAAAAAACTTATTTTAATAAATACTATTTTTATGGCAGTCAACTTTGTTAGAACGCTTATTCTTATCATAACATTAATGGTGCTTATGCGACTTATGGGAAAGCGAGAGATAGGCGAAATGCAACCCTATGAGTTTGTTATAACACTTATCATTGCAGACCTTGCGTGCATACCTATGGCAGACGTTTCAATTCCCCTAACCTATGGAATTGTGGCGATAATTTGCGTGTTTTTGTTGCACCAAATTTTAGTTATATTAGAACAGAGCGGAAGTATTGTTAGGCGGATTATTTCGGGAAAGCCAAGCGTGGTTATCAACCAAAACGGCGTGGACGTTGTTGAGTTAAGGCGAAACAATTTGGGGGTGGACGACCTTATTGAAAGTTTAAGGACGGCAGGATACTTTACCTTTGACGACGTGTCTTATGCCATTTATGAAACAAACGGCTCACTATCCGCTATGCCCAACACCAACAAAAACAACGTTAGCAATTCTATTCCCCTTTTAATTGTTTCCGAAGGCAAAATTGAATATCACAATCTTAAATTAATCGACAGCACAAAAGAGAAAATTGAAAGGTTTATAAAAAAGCAAAACTGCACGCTTAAAAAGACCGAAGTTTTAACAATTGACGGCGACGGCAGAGTTTATTTTAAGGAAAAAAATAAAAAATATAAGATAACCAAGTTTGAGTTAAAGGAAGGTGCAAGTTGGTAAAAACTATAATTTCCATTTTGGTGGTTAGTTGTTTGCTTATAGTTGGCTCGATTTACGAGCATAATTTTGTGAACAAGCAGTTTGATGACTTAAATAAAGTTTTAACCGTGTTATATCAAAAAATTGATGATGAAACCGCCACGCAAGACGACGTATACGCCGTTCAGAAAAATTGGCTTAATAAGAAAAAAAGTTTGCACGTTTTTATTCCGCATAACGATATAAAAGAAATTGACTTGTGGCTTTCAGAATCGGCAACCCTTGTTCGTGACAAAGAGTGGAAAGACGCAATATCAAAAATTGAAGTTTTAATCGAACTGACCGAGCAAATCCCCAAAACCTTCACTCTTTCGTGGGAAAACGTGCTATAAACATATGCACATATATGATTAAAAGCCTTTTGTGTAAATAGTTTTTTTAATTTTATAAATTTATATGGGTAATTTTATTGTATAATAAAATTAACGAATAAGCATAGGAGAAAATTATGCAAGGTTTTAAAAACGCTTTAATTTACGTTGAAGGCAAAGGTATTATAAAAACTAATTTAGGTATTGAAAAGGGAAAAATCGCTTATATTGGCGACGATGAAAATAAAATCACTTGCCCACTTGATTATATTGATGGTCAAGTGGTGGTTGCGGGCTTTATTGACCAACACGTTCACGGTGCGGCAGGCTCTGACGCTATGGACGGAAGTGTTGAAGCGTTATCAAATATTGCAAACGCACTTGCAAGTGAAGGCACAACGGCTTTTCTTGCAACCACAATGACCCAAAGCCCTGAAAATATCTTAAAGGCAATGAATGCCGTTAAAGAATATAAAGGCTCTAACTTTGAAAACGGTGCTGAAGTTTTGGGCATTCATTTAGAAGGTCCATTTATTTCAACAAAACATATCGGTGCACAACCACTTGATTACGTTGCAAGCCCAAGCATTGAAGTTTTTGATAAATATAACAGTGCAAGTGGCAACAACATTAAAATTGTTAGTTTGTCCCCTGAAACCGAGGGTGCGGATAAACTTATTGCCCACCTAAAAGAAAAAGGCGTGATTGCAAGTGCCGGTCACACCGATGCTGGATATAACGACATTGAAAAGGCTATCGAAAATGGCTTATCAAACATTACCCATACATACAACGCTCAAAAAGGGCTTCACCACAGAGAAATTGGAACGGTTGGCAGTGCTATGCTTTTTGACAGCCTTAACTGTGAAGCCATTTGCGATACTATCCATTTAAGCGTGCCTGCAATCAAGTTGCTTATTAAAAATAAACCACACGATAAGTTCACTCTTATCACCGATTCTATGCGTGCAAAACATTTGTCTGACGGCATAAGCGAACTTGGTGGTCAAAAGGTTATCGTTAAAAACGGCGAAGCAAGGCTTGAAAACGGGGCTCTTGCTGGCAGTATCTTAAAGATGAACGACGCTGTTAAAAACCTTGTTGAAAAATGTGGCGTTTCATTTACCGATGCTGTTGATTTTGCAACCATTAACCCTGCTAAAAACCTTAAAGTTGATAACGAGCGTGGTTCAATCAAGGTCGGCAAAAACGCTGATTTAACTGTTCTTAACCAAGATTTTTCAGTTGCCCAAACTATTAGAAACGGAAAAACAGTTTATAAAAAGTAATATAAAGCAAAACTAAAATCGCTGTGACTTTTTGTCACAGCGATTTGTTTTTTATGCGTTTATTAAATTATTAAGTTTAGCAACAAGTAAAGCACAGGAATTGTTATAACTGAAAATATTGTTGAACCTAAAGTGTAAAGCACAGAGTCTTCACTATCAATGTTAAACTTATCTGCAATGGTTGGTGCCATTGCTGCCGTTGGCATTGAGAACGCAATATACGTTGCTATTACTACTTCTGCACTTATATAAGCAAAAGGTCTTATAAGTAAAAGCACGCCAACGATTAGTATTGGAGATATTATAAGCCTTACAATGCTTAAATAATATACCTTTTTGTTTGTAAATAGTTTTGACATTTGCATATCTGCAAACTTCATGCCCAAAATGGTCATTGAAAGGGCAACCACTATCCCCTTAAAGTGATTTGAGTATTCCAACACTTCTGGAACTAAAGATTTAACCCCCAACAAGTTAAGGATAATACCTAAAATAAATGCGATTAAAACGAAGTTTGTGAGCAAACCCTTTGCCGAAATATGCTTTTTATCGCCCGTAAGCATATAACTGCCATAAGTTGGCCAAGTGACGTTAGTTAAAACGTTCAACACGCCCGAATATGCCACAACCGCATACAAGGCGTGGCCTTCTGGGAATAGTGCTGCCGCCAAAGGTATGCCTATAAAGCCGTTGTTTGGGAATATCATACAAAACCTTGCCATACGCCTTTGGTCTGCTAGCGGTTCATATTTTGAAAAAATCTTTGAAAGTAAAACAAGAACGATTATTGAAAGAATAAAGATAATCGTTATTAACGAAATATCAATTATGGTTTGGGTTGATAATTTTAACCCCAACGTGCTAACCAAAATCATAAAAGGCAAACCAACGTATAATAATATAGTTGATATACTGTGCGAATCAGAACTTTTTAGGCGTTTTGTTTTTACCAATAAATAGCCAGGGATAGCAAGCAAAACGAACATAATAACCTTTTTTAACATAAAAATAAACTCGCCCATAGTTAAACTCCTTTTTGTTTTTTCGAGAACTCGCACCCACAATAATCTTGGCGGTAAAGTTCATATTCTTTACTTAATTGGATTGAGCGTAAATATCCGTTATCCTTTTTAAAATCGGTAGGAAGATATTTAACGCCAACTTCTTTTTCTATTTCTTTCCCTATTTTGTTGATAAGCGTTGCGTTTTTAAGTGGGCTTACGGTTAAGGTTGTTGCAAAGTAATCATAGCCCAATTCCTTGCTTATTAAAGCCGTTTGTTTTAACCTTAAATAAAAACACTTTTCGCACCTTTTTCCGCCCTCAAACTCTGTTTCTAACCCCTTAATAGTTTGTAAAAAGGCGTTTTTATCATAATCATCAACAATACAATTAACGCCCTCTGTTTTACAGTATCGCTCTTGCTCTTCTGCCCTTAAAGAAAACTCTGCTTCGGTGTCAATGTTTGGGTTATAATAAAAAACGGTCAAGTCAAAATGCTCTTTCAACCTTTCGATACAGGCAGTTGAGCAAGGTGCACAGCAAGAGTGAAGAAGAAGTTTTTTGCCACTGTTATTCTTCATTTCTTCAAGCATAAGTTTGTTGAAATTTACCTTGTTCATTAAATTTCCTGCCTTAAAATTTGGTCGCCATCAGCCTTAATCAAGTATGCCTTTCCGCCACTTGAAATAGATTTTGTAAACTTTCCGTCAATAAACTCGATAGCACAATCGTTTTCAACGCAATAGCAACTTTGAATTTTATTTTCCTTAAAAGCCGTTAAAAAGTCCTTTTCCCTTTGGTTAAAGTGTGGGCACATACATCCGTCTAAAACGCCCAAGCCCTTTTTAAGCACGTAATCAGCACTTTGCCCACGCATAATCTCATAATCGGTGTACATATCCTTAAACCAGCAAATTGCACCAGCCGAAAGCCCGCAAATTATTTTGCCTTGATTATATGCGTTGATAAGCATATCGGTAATGCCAAACTCTTGCCATTTTTCAAGCATAAAAAGGGTATCCCCACCGCCTATATAAATGCAGTCTGCTTTATCGAACTTTTCTTGGATTTTTTGCTTGTCCATTTCACCGTAAACTATTAAACCCACTTCTGCTTTAATATCAAAAACCGAAGTATAGGTCTTTCTAAAACTGTTAAAATAAGGCATACTATCGTGCGAAGCCGTGCCTAAAAAAAGTGCGGTTGCCCTTTTTTCGCCAGCGTGAATTTTAGCAAGGTTTGCTATATATCTATCAATTTCAAGGGTGGTTTTGTTTCTGATTTCCCCACCACCGATTGCAATAATCGTCTTTTCCATTTTTTCCTTGTAAAAAGGTCAGACTCAAAGTCTAACCTTCAATAAGTTTTTTTGCGTTTTCAATAAATAATCTATTCGCCATTTCTTTGCCGTATTTTTTCTCAACAAAGCGTTTTGCTTTTGATAGCAAGTTTTCCCTGTCATAATGAACGTCGCTTGCAACAAAATCGACTAAATCGTTTTTGAAAAGTTGCTTTATTAATTTGTGATAAAACTTTTTGCTTGCCCCAACCAACGAATCAGCGTTTACTTGGATTAGCCCGCCCACGTTTTTAATCTCTATCGCTTGGCTTAAATCAGAATCAAAATACCTTTCATAGTGTGCAACGATAGGCACGTATCCAAGCATTTTAATTTCATAAACGATATCCACCATTTCAACGTCGTTGATATATTCAAACTCAATAAGCAAATATTTGGTGTCGTTTATGGTCAACGCCTCGCCTTTGTTGATATTGGCTTTATAATCGCCATCAATATAAAATTCTTGCCCCAAGTATATATTGATTGGAAGTTGCCCTTCTGCCAAACTCTTGAACTTTTCAAACTCGCTCTTAAGTTCGCTTGGCGTTTTTTTATACATTTTGCGATAATGCGGTGTCAATATAACGTCGGTTATACCTTGTTCAACACATTCTTTAAGCATTGAAAGTGAAAGGTCTGCGTCGGCACTTCCATCATCTACAAAAGGCAAAATATGTGTGTGAATGTCTATCATAAATTATCTTAATTATTCTTCGTCTATAGTAGGTTGTTCAATATACCTATATTTATAATAATTTTCTTTATTGTAAGATGCTTTGTCGCTCTTATTATCGTACATTGTGAAAACTGTACCTAAAATATTAGCGTTGTTTTGTTTAAGTTGTTTAACTGCTTCAAAAACTTGAGTTTTTGTCGTTATGCCGTAAGCAACCAAGAACAACACGCCGTCAGAAACTTTTGAAACGTGGATATAGTCTGAAATTTGTAAAACAGGGGCACAATCTAAAAATACGAAATCATATTTTTCTCTTAAGTCTGCAATAAGTTTCTTAAACTTGTCCGACACCAAAAGAAGTGATGAATTATATACCTTTGCACCACGGGTAATGATATCAACGTTTTTATATTCGGTTGTCTTAATAACTTCGTCCAACTTCTTGTCTTCTAAAACGTATTCAGCAACGCCCACGTCTTTACTAACAGAAAACATCCTGTGAACTTTTGGACGGCGGAAGTCAATGTCAACAACAATAACCTTTTTGTTTGTCAAACCCAAACTAACGGCAAGATTGCAAACAACAGTTGTCTTCCCTTCTGACATAAGTGCAGATTCAATTTGAATAACCTTGGTGTTGCCGTCAACGTTCATATACAAAACGTTGTCTTTAAGTCTGTTATAGTCCTCGTTCTTTTCACTATCCTTTTCATCAACGTAAATTCTACCAAAATTATCTAACTTACTATTTTTCTTATATAAAGGCATATTCTTCCCCCTCGAAATAATCGTATTCCTTATACATTATACATTAAATATAAAATAAAAGCAATAAAAAAGCAAAAATATTCGCATTTTTATACTGTTATTTGTGATTTTATGCTATTTTCACACACTTTGCTTTCCAAAATAATTTGCTCAACTATATCCTTTAACTCAAAATTCCCACTTTCTAAAAGCAATTGATATTCCATAGACAGCAAGGTTTGGCTTGCAAGCAGGTCCAAAAACATTTTTTTGCTGTTTTTATCGCTGGCGGTTATCTCTTTATAATACGCATAAGTGTTCTTTTCATAAGAAAAGTACGGCTGACCTAAATTTAGCAACAAAAGATGTTTTATATTACAGCAAATAACCTTTAATAAGGTCTGCCGTTCACTTTCAGTTAAGAGTGTTTTATATAAAAAATAACACCTTATTTGTTGCAAAATAACGCTTGTTTGACCGTGATGACCAAAACTCGCTTTGCTTAATTGAATTGTTTTATAACTCTCGGTTTTTTTAGACATACTCTTTGTATTATATGTCTAATCTAAATTTAAAGTTAAAGCCACCCGAATCAATATCGTGTGGCTTTTTTTATTAATATCTTGGCGACCAAACCATCTTGCAATTAGGTTTAAGGATTATAACGTCCCCACCCTTTATTCCGTTTAAACTTTCACTGTTAAAGATTGTGCCTTGCTTGATATGGTGTGCGTTTCCGCTTGCATCAACAAATATCCAACTGTTTCCAAAAAGATATTCGTTTTGCCCCTTTGGTTCAATAGGGTCAACAACCGGCATAACTTCAAAGCCATATTTGCTGTAAAGCGATTCGCCCTCAACAAGTTCAAACTCAACGTCGGTAAATTGGGTGATGCCGTCGTTCACAACCCCGCCCCACTTAATCAACTTGCACTCAAGTTCAGTATTTTCCTTGCCTATGGTCGTGGTTAAAGAAAAACGAATTGTATATTTTGCTTTATAAACCGCTTTAAAGGTTGAATCGCTTGGCACTTCCCAAACAGCCGTGTCCTTAAAAATCTCCCCGTTATATTCCCAACCGAAAAATTCATAGCCTTGCTTTTCAGCCGTTGGCAATTGCCCCAAAGTTTCGCCAAACCAAACGTCTTTTGTCCATTGACCCAAAAGCGTTCCGCCGTCAGTATTAAAGGTTATCCTGTATGGTCTGCTTTCCCAAACGGCAGTAAGACAAACGTCTTGATAATTTCCGTTTACCTTAAAGTCTTCGATAGTTATATCTTGGCTTAATTTTGGCACTTGGCTATCGTTTATAAGCCAGCCGTTAAAGCCATAACCCACTCTAATCGGGTCAATCAACACAAGTTCGCTATCAGGAGAATATGAATAAACTTTTTGCCCCCTTTGAGCACCGTTAATATCGTATTTGATTAAAAATTCGCTATCCGAAACATATTTTGGATAAAGCGTTTCGCCATTGTCAACCTTCCAAACCACGCCTTTATCGAGAGGCAATCCATCTTGGTTTTCCCAATAAGCAAGCCTTTTGCCCGAAATAGCAGGTGGTGTTATGTCAATTTCGCCCACCTTGTCGTTATAATTGATTTTTGTTATATTTTGGGCAAAGTCGTTTCCGTTAATATCCTTAAAAACAAGGTCATATTTTTTTGGCGTCCAAATAGCGTTTACCGAACACGACCTTGTAATCTCTTTTAAATCTAAATCCCAACTTAAATCATAACCCTCTTTGGTAAAGTTTGGTTGGTTTTCATATAAATTATAGGCACTATCCGTTTGCAAGGTGACAATTTTGTTGCCACTTTCATCTGCACCGCCGTTTGCATAAAAGGTCACTTGAAAGTCATATGCTTTCCACTGTGCAACCACCGTGCTGTCCTTTTCAAGCCTTGAAATCGACCTGTTCCAGCCAACGAAATTAAAGCCCGGTCTAATATAAATCGGCTCTACGATTTTGCTTGATGATGAAACCTTTTGAACTTGCTTGCCATAATAAAGTTCAGCGTCAACCGCACCGCTTTCAAACCTTACGGTAAAAGTGTCGTCTTTACACCCAGCAAACGAAAAAGCCGAAAAGACGCACAAAAGCACGCACGATATAATTATGACAAGCCTTTTAAAAAACACCTATTTTTTCCTTCCTAATTTTTTTAATATTATACAATATTATGGCTGTGCCTGTCAACAATTAAAGTCTTTTTAAGGCTTATTTTAATTATACTGCATACTTGGACATAAGTTTTAACAGTTGTCCAAGCCCATCGTTTATGCTTTGCTTTAGCCTTTGGTCAAGTCCATTTTCTTCGGCTTCTATTATCGCTCTTTCTAACTCTTTTGCACTCTTTTTGTCTTGCTCTTTTAACGGGTAAAAATCAAGTTTTTTCAAAACCGTTTTAACGTGCGAAAAGTCAATATCATCTTTAATCTCATTTTGTTTTACAAGGCTTGGTCTTATAACTTCAGAGCGAATTTCTTTACTTTTATTTTCTAAACTTTGGGTGCTTTTTTCTTGGTTTTGACTTAAATAGCACTTGTTTAAAAAGTCTTTTATGCTTTTATTTTCTTTTATGTCTTGTTTTTGCTTTTTATTAACGAAAAGGCAGATTGATAAACTTATGCACTCAACGGCAAGCAATAAAATCAAATATTTTATGCTATTAAAAACATAAAATTCTAACCAAAAATCAATCAGCAAAATACTAACAAAATCAAAGACAAGCCAAAGCCGATTTTTAACCGAATAATTTTGTTTGCCAAGCGATATTGCAAGGCATAACACGGTTAAAACAAACACGATTATAAAGCAAGTTAGAAAAACCAATTTGCCACTTAAAAAACCTTTTAACTCACCAAAAGAAAACAAAAAAAGTTCGCCCATATTTACCCCTATTCTATAATAAAATAGTCTAGGTAAAATAAAACCGAACTTTTTGTATGTTTATAATAACTTTTGTCAGTTAAGGTTAAACTTGTGCCGTTTCGCCCGTGAACAAGTTTACAAGCACCATTTTCTTGATTTTAAGCCCAAGCACTTTGTTGACGGCAAACGCATATAACTCTAACTGCTTTTTATACTGCCTTTTAAGGCTTTCTTTTTCTAGCGACGAATATTTATAGTCAATAATGCTCGCCCCGTCCTTATCTATGGACAACAAGTCGATAACCCCTTGCAAAACCAACGGCTCTTTACTGTCGGTATCCAAAACTTTATCGGCTTCAATGGTGGTTAAAAAGACTTTTTCCCTAAACAACTTGGTATTTTTAACCCCGTCAAACGCACCGCTTATAACGGCATTGTTTATCCTTTCAAGATTAACTTTTTGCACTTGTTCGTTGGTTAAAACGCCATTTTTGACCATTTTATCAACTTGAACAAACAAATCTTGATTGCCGTTAAAGTCAAAATGTTCCATAATTTTGTGGGCGATAATACCTTTTTCAGCATCAGGGGTTGGCTCGTCAAACAACAAATGCACCACTTCATTTTGGTCGTTATGACTTACCGTTGTCACGCCCATTTTAAGCGGAAGTTCAGTATCTTTTAAGAACGGATAACTAAACTCAAAATCTTTTTTGAATTTTTCCACCAACTCTTGCTGACTTTGCCCAATAATAACCTTTCTAGAACAGCCTTTTTGCTCAACGAACGCAAGGTCATCTATCTCGTGTGGGATAGCACCAATGGTGTTTGGCACGTAATCAATAAACCTTTCTGCTCCGTCAAAAATCGGCGGTCTATCTTTCATTTCGCCTTCATAAGTTAAATGCAATGAAAATGTCGCCCTTGTAGATGCAACGTAAAACAACCTTAATTCTTCTTTGGTTCTTTCTCTTTTTAATTCTTCTTTTATAACGGCACGAAGTAGCGTTTCTCTTTTAATTCGGTTTTGGTCGTCATAACACTTAAAAGCAAAGCCGTGCTTTCTGCTTGACAAAAACTCGCCATACTCATCTTCGCCACGCATATCACGCTCTAACCCGCACACGATAACAACAGGGAATTCCAAACCCTTTGATGCGTGAATTGTCATAACCTTAACGGCATCTTCATTTTGGTTGTCGGTAAAGGTAAACGCATCGGGGCTACTTTCAATTCTATCTAAAAACTCTTTGACAGTAAGTTTTTTGTCGCCATCAACGGTTGAGCCGACCAAACGCCTTAACCTTGAAACTTTCTTTCTGCCGTTTACCCCAGCATATAAATAACTTTCAATATCTTTTTGGGTAATAAGCCTATCAAGCACGCCTTGTGCCCCAACGAAGTGTGCGGTAAAACTTAACTGCTTAATAAAGTCGTTAAACTCTTTAATTCTTTTCGCAAGTTGGTCGTCAAAATTAAGTGCATAATAATTATACGCATCGATAAACTCCCACCTTTTATTTTGGCGGGCAAGTTCGGTGTCCGAAAACGCACAAGCAATTTTAGACAAATCTTCGTTAGAAAAGCCACCAATCGGGCCAAGCAAAGTGCTTGCAAGCGGTATGTTTTGGTTAAAACAATCCACAAGTTTTAAGGCGTTTATCATCATCAAAATTTCAGGGAAATTGCAAATGTTTTCGCTGACTTCTGAAACGACTGGTATATCCCTTAAAGATAAGCCCTTAACCAATTCTTCAACGTAGCCCGTTCTTTTGTTTCTTGTTAAAATTGCTATGTCGCCGTACGTGACAGGCTTTTCACAGCCGTCCTTAACGTCGTAATAGGTCTTGGTCAATTCTTGGTTAATAATATCGGTTATTAACGACGATATGTGGTTATCCTTAATTTGAATTTCTTTTTCTATTTCTTGTAAAACGTTATAAACCCTTGGATTTTCGTCTTGGCTCTTTTTTCTCTCTTCTTTAGCCAAGGTGTGTAAAACAGCCCTTCCCACTTGGTTGTCTGGATAAACACCCCCACCAACCAACTGTGCATCTTTTTTATAATCACTTCCAAAATAAGATTGTGTCATTGAATAGTTAAAAATTTGGTTTACCATATCAATAACGCTCTTGGCTGAACGGAAATTGTGGTTTAAGGTTAAAACGGCTTGCCCACACTCTTGCATTTTAACAAATTTATCAGCAAAAAAGTCTGGCTTGCACCCCCTAAAACCATATATGCTTTGCTTAACGTCGCCCACCATAAACACATTGTCGTTTGAAAGCGAAGTTAGTATGCTTTCTTGAACGCCGTTTATGTCTTGGTATTCGTCAACAAAAATGTATTTGTATTTTTCTTTTAGGCTACTTACAATGCTTTCGTTTTGCAAAATTTTAAGTGCAAAATGCTCTAAATCGTTAAAGTCCAAAAGGTTTTCTTCCCTTTTTTCCAATGAATAAATTTCATCAAACCTTTTAACCAACTTTGCAAAGTTTTTAGTATGCTCTTTAACCAATTCAAACTGCTTGAACTCTTCTTGGGCGTTATCGCACAAGTTTTTGCTAAAACGCTCTATAATCTTTTTGAATTTATCCCTGCAATATTTAACCGTTTGTTTTAACTCTTCTTGCTCTTCGGTCAAGTTTCTATCAAAATTAAACCTAACACCAAAATTAGCAAAGTTTGACTTAACAACGTAAACACTATCCGCAGAAAGCACCGTTTCCATATCAAAGATAACCAATCTTGAAAAATCTGCACCCTTTGTTAAGCCCATTTTTTCAAGGGTAAGGTTAGCAATTTTAAGTTTATTATAAAGTTTATCAATTTCTCTAACTAAATCGGCTTTATATTGTGATAAAAGACCTAAAAAGTTCTCTTTTGTATATTCGGTTTGGTATTTATCCAAAAGTGCAAAAGGCTCTTGCTCTGAAATGCAAAACTCGTGTGCAGATAAAACCAATTGTTTTAACGCACCGTCCTTTCTTGCAACGGCGTGCCTATCGATAAGCGAATAAAACCAAGGCTCTTTCTTTTGGTAAAATTCTTTAAAAGTCTTATCAATACACTCGAACTGCATTTTATTTTTAACGCTTTCATCTGCAACGGCAAAGTCTGGGGATAACCCCACTTCAAAAAAGAACGAGCGGATAAGCCTTGCACAAAAAGCGTGCAAGGTGGAAATATCACAAGTTGGGATAAGGGCTATTTGTTGATAAATTCGCTCTTTATCGCCCTTGCAACTCGACAAGGCTTTTTTAAGTTTTTCTTTCATATCGATTGCAGACTTTTCAGTGAAAGTCACTGCCAAAATTTGATTAACGTTTACGTTTTCTTCTTTGACCAATCGCACTAACCT
This sequence comes from uncultured Clostridia bacterium, assembly GCA_904502225.1. GTDB lineage: Bacteria > Bacillota > Clostridia > Christensenellales > Borkfalkiaceae > UBA1259. Next base: position 5,710 of record CAJGDO010000017.1, on the reverse strand, counting down.
GCTTATCATAGTGTGCGTTTTGCCACTTCCCGCCGAAGCCGAAATCAAAATATTGCCAGTTTTATGTTCAACTGCAAGTTTTTGCTCTCTTGTAAACTCTGCCATCAGTTCTTCCCCTTTGGAGCATTGATAATTGTTTCTTTTTTAACCGAATTAAGCGTTCTTTTAACCGTTTTTTCTTGGTTGCAAATGCCCTTATACTCACAATACTCGCAAGTTTTTTCGTAAGGCGATGCAATGATAACGCCGTCCTTTAACTGCTCGACTGCAAGTTCGCTTATGCTTAATGCGTAATTTATATATTCGTTTAACTCTTGTTGTTCTAATGCGTTTTTAACGCCACCTTTATCGTCTAAACTAATTGGCATAAAATCGCTTTTTCCGTTTGCAAAAAAGTTTTTGTCTTGCGATGCAAGTGCGTTTTCATCTTTAAGCGTTTGCCCGTCTGCCAACGCCCCAACCTTTTCATCTGGCTTTAAATATTTATCTGAAACAGGCAAGTAATAAAGCCCCGCAGGACTTTTTGCCCCACCGTGTTTTTTCGCAACCGATGCACTGTATAAATATAATTGCAATTTAACGCCTGCAAAAAGTGACTTTTCGCTCGAATCAGTGCCACCCGTTTTATAGTCGATAACCCTAAAATAGTCTTTACTTTCATCAACTCTGTCAATTTTGCCCTTAATTTTAACTTGCCCGTCAAGCAAATCGATTGCTGGGTAATAACAGTTTTCACCAAAACTAACTTCGCTTTTCTTAACAGTAAAGTCGGAATTTTTTAGCGACAAATAAGTCTTATAGCAATACTTTTTGCACTCTACCAAAACTCTATCAACCGTCATTTTCGAGCCTTCGTCAAGCACAAATCTTTGGTATTCATCACGCTGAAGCACCGAACTTGCCAAACTGTCAAAAAGCGAGTTTGAACTTTGCTCGTCACTCACTTTGTCAATGTTTAAGGTAAAAAGCGAGAAAATTTCGTGCATTAAGTTGCCCACTGACAAAACGTCCACCTCGCCTTGCTTTCGGCTTTTTAGCCTTAATGCGTGCGACATAAAGCACATATATGGACATTTATAATAGTCTTCAATAGTGGTTGGCGAAATAACCTTGTCTAAAAGCACTTCTTTTGATGTGGCTAACTCTTTTTGAATTTGGCTGTTAGCAAGGTTTGTTAAATGCTTGGTCTTTTGGTCATCAACGGCTGTGTAATATGAGCAAGCGTTGGTAAATTCAATGGTCTTTCCGTCCATAAACTCGCCACAATCTTTTGCAAAAGATTTTAAGCCTTGCTTTTTGGTCAAATATCCGTTTTCTTGTGGGAAAGGTTTAATTTCCACAAGGTCACTTATGGTATCAAAAATTTCGCTCTTAACGTTTTTAGTCCCGTCAATAGCACAAATAGGATAACTTAAATAAAGCGAATTTGAAAAGGCGGTTATTGCAAGGGCAAAGTTTTCCCTGTTTCTGTGGTTTACAACGTTAATTTTTGGCTCTACCAATACTTCAATGTTTTCAAGGGCCTTAATATCATCATCATTGAGTAAAGACACGTCCTTTTGAACGTTTGGCACGTTGCTTGTAAGCCCCAACGCAAACAAATGCTTTGCTTTTGCCAAAGCCGTTTCCTTATAATCGCCAATAAAAACAGCGTCGTTATACTGCGGAATAATAGAAAGTTCAAGCGAACTTATACCACTGACAAAAACACTTTTGAATTCGTTTAGCGATAAGTTTGCATCCGAAAGCAAAAGTTTCATTTGACTTAAAAGTTTGATAATGGCATCATACATTTGGGCATTGATGGCACTTTCTTCTTTTTCGTTTTGCTCAAACAAGGTTTTTGTAAAACTTTCGGTCTTTTCCTTAACGTTAAGTTTTTCAAAAAGTTTTAAAATGTCAAACTCACTGAACAAGTCCACTATTTTTTGTCTTAACTCGTTAAGGGCTTCTATATCCTCGCCATTTTCTCTTAAAGTAAACGGTTTTTTAATCTTATTGTAATTAATATTATATTTTATAACGTAGTTTTCAAATTGGTCGTTTAACTCGGTGTCCAAACTAAAATAAGGGTTTTTAACAAAAGAAAGCACGGCCTTTCTATCAAAGTTTTTCCTTAAAACTTCGATAAACGATAACACAAGTAGCACAAGTGGGTGGTGATGAACTTTCTTTCTTTGGTCGATAAAGTATGGAATTTCAAGGTTTTTAAAGGCGTTTTCAATATAAAAATTATAACTGCTATCTGGGATAGCCACAGTCATATCTTTATACCTGCACTCGCCACTTATAACCTTTTGCTTAATAACTTGTGCAACCCTTTCCATCTCAACCACAGGGTTATGTGCTGGCAAAACAAAAACCTTGCCGTCAGTTTGCTTTTCTTTCTTTTGGCTAAACGGATTAAAAAGGTTATCTAAAATAACTTTCGCACTGTTTAGATATTCACTTTCAATATGCTTTTCTAAAAGTGGCACGCCCTTGTTTTTACACAAGTTTTTGATAAAGGCTGGGCTTTCGTTTACAAAAACCAATGGGTTATCACCTTGACACAAAATTGCCGTCAAGTTATTCGTTCTATCCAAAAGGCACTCTATCGCCTGCCTAATCTGTGCGGTAAAGCCGTTAAAACCAACCAAATAAACGTTTGCACCGTTTAACCTATCGTCATTTTTGATAACTTCATCTAAAAAATCCAAGTATGAAGATTGGTCGATAAACCCGTTATCGCTAACAAACTTTTCGTAAGCGATAAAAACTTCATAAATATCAATAAGTTTATTTTTCAAAACCCCGCTTGTGCCGTCAATAGCGTTTAGCACGTCTTGTGGGCTTACCTTTGCACTCTTTAACTGAATTATAAGGTTATATAAAGTTGGTGCGATTGTGGTTTTGCTTGCCTTAAAACAGTTTAGGTTTACGCTTGATAAAATCTTTTTTACCGCCATTGACGAGCCTTCGATAGTCAAAAGATTGTCAAGCGGTTTTTTGGTACGCAAAAAATTACCGAAAGAATAAACTTCGGTATTAAACGTCCCACCTTGCTCATAACAAATAAGGCGTTCGATTAAAAGTGAAACCTTTTCTTCACAAAAAATAATATTCTTTTGTTCAATGCCCGTTCCCCTTTCTTTTATCGTTTTGGTCAACAAATCAAAAACGTTAAAATAAGAGTCGGTCGTAATTAAGTTTACCATATCTTAATTGTATCATATTTTACCAACTTTTTTATGTTTTTTATAAAGATGTTTTACATTTTTTTTAATTTGTGATATCATATTATAGAAATTAAATATGGAGCGAGCAATGAGAAAAATTATATTTTTAATTTTGTCCGTGTTTTTAGCGTTTACCTTTGCTCTTTCGGGTTGCAGTTGCGAGGCAAGTTCTTACCTTGAATTTGAAAATGGTGCAACAACCAACATTAAAACCGAAAGGCTTGTGTATAGCGTTGAATATACTGACACTTATAAAGGGATTGTTTGTGCACAAAGCATTAATAAAGATTTAGTGCCAAAGTATGAAAACGGACAACTTGTCATTGAATATGACAGCACGGGAAGGTCTTTACCAAGCGGGATAACCCAACACATTAAGTTTGACAATATCACAACCTTTAACTACATTAAGACAGTGTTTTCAATCGACGTTGTTGTGGGCGAAGGGCAAAGCGAGCAAAGATTTAACGACAAGATTATAAGCGAAGTTTATTTCTACGATGCAGAGTGGGCGTTTGCACCGGTTTATTCAAAGACAACGGTTAAAAATACCTATATCGCAATGAGTTCAAGCCAAATTGCAACCGACCAAAATATTTATGAATATACTTCAACCTATAAAAATGAAAAGTTTGCGTTGACTAAAAAATATTATAAGGCTGATGCAAATGAAAACGTTAATTTGGTCGATATTGAACAAGATGATTTTATCAGCAAGTTAAAACCTCTTTCAGGAAACGGCAATTCTTACGAATATGAAAGAAGAAAAACTATTGATAACGTACAATTACTTTTTATTGCAAGAAACATAAACCTTAAAAAAGGCAAATCAAAAAGCATACCAACCATCACCTATATGTACAACCAAGCAAAGAGTATGCTTATAACCAATAACAGTCAATCAAGCGTTGTGTTCGACCAATTGAAATTTCAATTAAACAACAACCTTCAAACGTTAGAAAACGTCAATATGCCTGTCAATAATTTGTTCCTCGCTATGGACGGGACAGAACAAGTTGGTTTAACAAAATATTTGACCTTGCAAAATGCCAAGGTTGGCGATATCGAAAACTATGCTATTCCTGTTGAATATGCTGAACCAATAATGGAAAATCAATCGTTTAATACTGTTGGTGCATTAGTTTACAAGTTAAAAGAAATCAATATAACAACCAAATAATTTTGCAAAATAATTTATCAAAAAAGAAACGCTATAAGGAATTTTCCTTATAGCGTTTTTGTTTTTATTTAAGTTTAGTTTTTAACTTTTGTTTGACCTAAAATGTCGTTAAGATTAAACGTGCCTTTATTCAAAACATTAAATTCAACCTTATCTCTGCCAAAGTCAAATGCCTTATAACCAATTGCACTGAACGCACCCAAATCAAGTGTTAATTGGGTTTGGCTGTTAAGTTTATCCATCTTACCGCAACCAACAAACACGTTTTCGCCCAAAACAACGCCAGAGCCTAAAACACTAACTTCTTTTAAGTTTTTGCAGTCAACAAACGCATTGTTGTAAATCTTGTTTACAGTCGTTGGAATAGTAATTTTAGTTAATGCCGAACAGCCATAAAAAGCATATTCGCCAATTTCTTTTATGTTTCCGTTATCTACTAATTCAACCGTTTGAATGGTTGTTGCACCTTCAAAAGCACGGCTTGGGATTGCATAACCTTCTTTAACAACTTTAACTTGACCGTTATCACCCGTATTGATAACTGAATAATCAACGTTAGCAGTTGCATTAACCACAACCTTTGACAAGGTAAATGGCACGTAGAAAGTTCCAAAATAGTTTGTCAATGTTGCACCGCCGTCATAAACTTCAGTCCCAAAGAAGTGTGCTATGGTCGTTTCATTATCGACTGCTTTACCTTCCGTTGCATCGGTTTGTTCATACTGTGCATCGGCTTTTGCGTTTAAGCCAATAAATGGAACGTGCAATTCGTAAAGGTTAGACATTTTCCTAAATGCACCTTCTTGAATTTCAACAACAGTGTCTGGAACGATAAGTTTGTTGATGTTATCAGCACCATCAAAAGCACCGCTTTTAATTTTAACTTGGGTGGTGATTCCCTTTTGCTCTAAAACTTTGCCCAAGTCAAGCACGCCGTCAGTCAATTTTCCGTCATCAACGTAATCATAAACAACGTAAATGCCCTTTTCTTTTTTAATCAACACGCCTTCTTTTTTATCGCCGGTTTCATCTGGGGTTTTGCACGCCGTTAAGCCAAAAGCACAAACCGCCACTAAAACGACTGTTAAAAATATATTTAAAAGCCTTTTCATAAAATCTCCTTAATAAGCCCATTAACCTATATTCTATATTAGTTTATCATTTTAGTAAATTTTTGTCAATTATATATATTTGTTTTAATTGCATAAAATATACTTTTTTAGCGTTAAAATAAAAAAACCTACTTAAAAATGCTTTTTAAATAGGTTTAATTTGCTATTAAATTATTTCTTTACCAAGGAAAAAACTTTCA
>CAJGDO010000016.1 GCA_904502225.1 uncultured Clostridia bacterium | reverse complement strand
TAGAAAGGAAGGCGTTCCAGAAGGATACTATGAAATTCCTCTTGGCGAACCAGATATTAAGAGAGTTGGTAGCGATATCACAATTCTTACAATCGGTGCAACATTGTATAGAGCAATGGATGCTGCTAAAATTCTTTCTGAAAAATACGGCGTTGAAGCAGAAGTTATCGACGCAAGGTCAATCGTTCCATTCAACTACGAAAAAGTTGTTGAATCAGTTAAAAAGACTGGCAGAATTATCCTTGCTTCTGACGCTTGTGCAAGAGGTAGTATCCTTAACGACTTCGCAAGGAACATTTCTGAACTTTGCTTCGATTATTTAGACGCACCAGCAGTAGTTTGCGGTGCTAAAAACTGGATTACTCCTCCATTTGAATTCGATGCTGAATTCTTCCCACAAGCAGAATGGATTTTGGATTGCATTAACGACAAGATTTTACCACTTAAAGGACATATCAGCACAACTAATACTTCTGATGCAGAAGCATTACGCAAGGCTAAAAAAGGTGTATAATCTTAACAATTAAAAAAAAGGAAGGGGGTTGGTTAAAACCCCCTTTTTTTAACTATAAAATAAAGGATAAAAAATGCAAAAGTTTAAGTTTATAACCCACGATAATACCGATGCATATTTTAATTTAGCATCGGAAGAATATTTGTTAAAACACACTGACGATTACTATATATATTTATGGATAAACGACAGGGCTGTTATAGTTGGCACAAACCAAAACGCAATAGAAGAAGTCAACCTTTCCTACACTGAAAGTGCGGGGGTTAAGGTTGTTCGCCGTTTAACGGGTGGCGGAACGGTTTATCACGATAAGGGCAACCTATGCTACACCATTATTGCACCTTATAACGCTGATGAGGACAATTATAAAAAGTTCACAGCCCCTGTTATTGAATACTTAAAAAGTTTAGGCGTAAACGCAAGTTTTAGCGGTAGGAACGATATTGTTATAGAAGACAAAAAGATTTCAGGCAACGCCCAAACGGTGTTTAAGGATAGAATAATGCATCACGGCACTATTTTGTTTAATGCTGACACCGAAGAACTTTCAAAATGCTTAAACCCTTCAAAAATAAAAATGCAAAGCAAGGGCATAAAATCTGTTAGGGCAAGAATAACCAACGTTATAGAGCATCTAAACGATAAAATGAGCATTGAAGAATTTAAAGCGGGCTTAAAAGCACAATTTCTTAAAGATTGCGATAATTATGAACTTACAAAGAGCGATTTATCTGCAATCCAAACGCTTGTAAATGAAAAATATTCCAAATACGAGTGGAATATAGGCCGTTCTCCAATCGGTCAAAACGAGTTTACCGCCAAGTTTGAGTTTGGTATATTTACGTTAAGGTTTAATACCCAAAACGGCTTAATCACCGATGCACAAATTTTTGGCGACTTTTTTGAAAAGAAAAGCGTTAAAGAATTGGCAAGTCAATTAAACGGAATAAAGTTCAACAAAGTTGAGTTAAACAAAGTTTTGGAACAAGTTGGCGAGTATATCAGCGGTGCTGATGCAAAAGAAATTGCCGATAAAATGTTTGAATAATTATCTTTGCCCACGCACGTCTGCGTCAATTTTAACCTTTAATTTAGATAAAAAATTATCCTTATAAAGACTGTATTTGCTGTAATTAAAGCGATACAGTTTTTCTTTTATTTTCAAAAAATCGCAACCCGTTTGAACAGAAGTGTTTATAAGTTGAGTAATATTATTAACTAACATTGTTTTTGTTTTTTCTATTAAAGGTTTAGATAAGGGTAGGTTTGCCGATAAAGATTGGCCACTATCAGTTGCATCAACGTCAGAAACCTTGCAAAAAAGCGATAAGGAAATATTAACTTCAACGTCATTTTCGGTTGCCTTAACCTTGATAGAGTTTTTATCGTTAAGAACAGTCAATAAATAATTGCACTCTTGGTCGTTATAAGGCACGTTTTTAACTGCAAGGCTTGTCCCAGCGATAGAAGTGTTAATGGCGTTAAAAGCAACGGTCAAATCGGGCGATAATTCGCCAACCATTTTCCCGTCCTTAAAAAGAGCGGTGGTTCTTGCGTCAAAAAGGTTGTTCGAGTCAGAGTTGCTCCCTTGACTTGTCTGATTTTTTTGAGAAGAACTTGAAGAACTGTTGTCTGCCTTTTCGCCCTCGTTTCCGCTTCCGCTATCCGCACTAATAACCTTTATTATAGGCATAAACCCCGATGAGTTCGGCGAATAATAGCCGGCACAAAAGGTCTTAATATCCGTTCTTGCAACGTCGTTGTCAAAGCCAGACGCCTTAAACAATATTTTCTGTATGGCAAACGAAGAAATGTTATCAAGTGGGGTAGAAAGCGATAAAATTTCCTTTGCGTTTTTATCGGCAAGAGCAACAAGTGCAGAGTCTTGAAGTCGAAGTGTTTTAGCAAAATAATCTAAAATTCTGACAACGTTTTGGTCTTTTAAGCCGTTGCCCAAAATAATAAGGTTGCAAAAGGCAAGTTTAGGGAACCACCCCGAAAGGTCGCCAAGGTCTTTAATAGCCTCGCCAACAGTGTTTCCTTTACCGCTTAACTGTGCTTTTTGGTTTTCGGTGTTGGTGTCGGTTGCTTCTGGCACGGCAACTTGTGCCGTCACCAAATATTTTTGGTTTTCATAGTCGATAGCAATGGCTGTGACAATGGAAGTTTTTTCCACGTCAATAAGCCCGAAATCGTTAGAAAAGAAAAAGGTAAACAGCAACAAAACGCTTATCATCATGGCTTTAGCCCTTTTTAATCGCATACTTTGTTCTCCTTATAAAAATTATGGATAAAATTATAGGCAAAATATTGCCTAAAAGTATAAAGTAAAAGGAAAAATAATTGGTTATAACCCTTTCAAACGTGACCGAAAACTCGTATAAAAACAGCACTATAAACAGTTGAGAAAGCACTGTGATAGTTGGTGCAACCCAAAGCCTGTTGATATTAAAAATATATTTTAATAGTTTGCTTGAAAAGTAAAAAGGTAGGCACAGTGCAAAGACGTTTGAAAAAAGTATCATAAAAATACCGATATAGTCAAATCTACCCAAATTGCTTATAACGGTCGTATATTTTGACATTTCGGTTAAAGCAAACCTTTGCCTAAAGGCAATGGAAGAGAAGATTGCATAAAAGGTAATCATAAAAACAACCACCATAACCGCACCTAATGCAAAAGACAAAAATATCTTAAGCCCCGCCTTTTTATCGTAGTCAAAATTCCCAATAAAAAACATTATAAAAACGCAGTCGTTAAACCAGTTAAAAGCACGAAAACTGCCTTTAATAACGTTAGAAAAACCCCTTGCCCCAATAGGCAAAACGGCAGAAAAATCGGCGTTTGGAATGGAAAGTGCAATAAGAGCAATAAAACCGTTCAAGGTCACCATCCAAAAAATATCAGAAAGCCTGCCAAAAACCCGCAACTTCTTAAAACAAATATAAAAAGCAAGCAAAAATAGTGGCAAAAAGTAAATGACAGTCGGCTTAAGAGTGTAAAGCGTAAACTCGATATAATCTTTTTGTTCGTTTATAGGCAAAATAGTTTTAACAAAAAAGAAAATTAAATAAAAAACTGCAACAATTTTTGCCCCAGCCCTGCCCAAACAATCTTCTAACAGTTCAAAAAAGTTTTTGTTTGCATTTCTGCACGCAATAACGATAGGGATAAGTGTGATAAAATCAAGCACAAGGCAAAGTAAGGCAGAAATCCACAAATCTTCGTTAGCGTGGCTTGCAATTATGCTTGGCAAACTGAAAAATTTGGTAATGGGCAAAAATGCTATAAGAAAAAAACAAACTTGTCTGGTCTTTAACTGCTTCATAATTCTCCCTTTTTAATTCTGCGTTTATTTTTGTTGTTAAGCGACTTTGGCCTAAACTCAAACTCTTGAATAAAGCCCTTGTAAAGTCCATCTTTATTATCTTCGATAATAAGTGGCGAAAAAGGTGCACATAACGGCGAGCCATAACTTTCAAACGAAGTTAGGTAAACCACCAACAGTGCAACCGCGATCATAAGCCCATAAATGCCCAAAGTTCCAGCGATTAAAAGAAAAACAATTCTTAAAATGGAAAAGGTTTGTTCTAACTCTGGCACAGTGTAAAGGCAAATTCCCGAAAGGGCAACAATCATAAGCGTCGGTGCGGAAATAATGCCTGCATTGACGGCAGTTTCGCCCAAAACTAACCCACCCACGATAGAAACGACCATGCCAACGTACTTTGGCATTCTTACGCTCGCCTCGTTAAGAATTTCAAAGATTAGCAAGGTAAAAAACATCTCATAACTTGGGGATAAGGGTATTCCTTTAATACTATTTACAATAGTCATTAAAAAGGATAAGGGGATAAGTTGTAAGTGGAAAAGTTCAGCCGACACAAAAAGTGCAGGCAAAAAAAGAGCAAGTGCAACCGAAATAACCCTAATATATCGTGAAACTGTTGCACTATACGACGAGTTATAATAGTCGCTTGCACTTTGGAAATCTTCAATCAATAGGTAAGGCACTGTCAATGCGATAGGCGAGCCGTCAACAAAAATGGCGACTCTGCCTTCTAAAATTTTGCCAGCCAAAATATCAGGTTTTTCAGTGTTTCCAATTTGCTTAAATAGTGAAAACCTATGCTGATTTAAAAACTTTGAAATATAAGAAGAGTCCAAAACGGCATCAATCTTAATTTTCTTAATTTGCTCTTTGACCTTTTCAACCAATTTTTTGGATGCAATACCTTTAATATAGCAAACAGAAACGGTTGTGGCTGAATATTCCCCAATAGTCAAGTTTTCAAAGATTAGGTTAGTTGACTTTAACTTTCTTCGCATCATACTAACGTTTACCGATAAACTTTCCACAAACCCCTCTCGTGGTCCTTTTATAACGGTTGAAGTCGGCGGTTCGGTAATCGCCCTTTTTTCAAAGTGTTTAAGCCCGAAAGAAAGCCCAAAAGAAATGCCGTCTACAATTAAAATTGCGTTTCCTAAAAGCAGGTCGCTAATAAGTTCGCCCAAGTTCAAAATCTTCTTTTTTTCAGGGCTTAAAAAGGCGGAAAAAAAGGTTTTTTCGCTTAATTTTCCCTTAAAACTATTGGCTGGACGCAAAACCAATTCCCCCAAAGTGTCCTTGTTGACCAAATCGTTTATAAACACCAAAACGCCCTTACTTTTTGCAATTTCAAGGTCCAAAAAGGTTATGTCATCACTAACCAAGGCTTTTTTAAGAAGAGAAAAGTTTTCATCCAAGTTTTTTGATAATTTCATACATATAGTATTTTTTAATAAAGCTTTTTTATGTAAAAAAAAGAAAAAAGGGGCGTTAAACCCCTTTAATCAGTTAAGATTTTTTAACCTGTTTTACTGCACTAATAATCAGTTTGGAAAGCCCTATAATTTCATTATATGTAAGTGAAGAACAGTTGTAAGAAATAGTATCTATAACTTGCTGTTCAATTTTCTCACCGTCTTCTAGCGAAAGGGCAAGTTCAATATCGATTGCCGTTTTTGTCAAAAGGTGTGTTTCAATATAGCCTTCTAACATACCTTCAATAAGCAAAACTGTCGCACTTGCCCCGATAGGCTTTCCGCTTAAAATTTTGCCTATCGCAGAAGAAATGATTGCCGAAAGAGACCCGCTTAAAATTCCGCCGTAAAAGACTTCCTTTTTTAAGACAAAAGCCTTTTCAACAAAAATCATATAGTATCCTGAATAGAGCAAAATTGCCAAAACAAAAGGCAAGTAGGCCTTTAGCAACTTATGTGCACGGCTAAAAAACTTGTTTAGCGTTAGGCTGACTGCCGAAACGATAACGGCAACAATCAGCGTTGGCAGGCTGTAAGTGACCAAAAAATCTTGTAATAATAAATAATCCATAATCCACCTTTAAAAGGTCGGGAAAAGATTACTTATTTGCGTGAAGATTATTTAATCTTTGGTAAAAACCGCTAAATCTTAAATAAAAATAAGCCATCGTTTGCCCTCCCTTCATATAAATTCAAACGCCAACAAAATAATAGCATAAAACCCAAAAAAATAAAGAGGAATATGACAGAAAAAATATAAAAATTAAGGACTTGCTTTCAATAATAAACACAAGGCAAAAAAGCATAACTATAAAGTGCGTATTTAATAAAAAAGGGGGAGAAAAATGTTTATAAACGCACTACTTTATTTGATAGGAAAACTAACTTTTTTTGCAGGGAGTATTGTTAAGGGAAGTTCTTTTCCAAAGCCATTAACCCAAGAACAAGAAAGCGAATATTTGGAAAAAATGAAAAATGGCGATAACGAGGCGAGGGAAAAACTTATAAACCACAATATGCGATTGGTCGCACACGTGGTTAAAAAGTATTCAGGCTCTGCTGAAACAGACGATTTAATATCGGTGGGAAGTATAGGCTTGATAAAGGCAATAAACACCTATGAAAAAAGCAAAGGAACACAACTTGCAACATATACAGCCCGTTGCATTGAAAACGAAATTTTAATGCTACTTCGCTCAAACAAAAAGTATAAAAACGACGTGCATTTGTCCGACAGCGTAGGAATGGATAAAGACGGCAACGAGCTGACCTTAATGGAACTGCTTTGCGAAAAGGAAGACAGTGTGTTTTTAAAAGTTGACAGAAGCATTGAACGGCAGAAATTTTTAGAGTTTATAAAGAGTGCATTAACCGAAAGGGAATATACCGTTTTGTGTTTAAGGTATGGTCTTAAAGGCGAAAAAGCCTATGCTCAAAGGGAAGTTGCAAAGTTTCTAAAAATATCCCGTTCGTATATTTCAAGGATAGAAAATAAGGCAATAGATAAATTAAAAAGCGTGGTAAAAAAAGGTCAATTTTATTGTTAAAAAGAGCGTTAATTCATTGACAAAAATATATAGTTGTTATAAAATATAACAAAAGGGAGAAAAGTATGGATAAAACTATTGCCGTCGTTGCTATAATGGTTAGCGATAAGGACGCTGTTGAAAAAATCAATTCTTTATTGCACACTTTTGGCGAGTATATTATCGGCAGAATAGGCGTGCCTTATAAAGAAAAGAACGTCAGCGTGATAAGCGTTATTATGGATGCACCGCAACCTGTTATCAACTCGCTTTCTGGCAAGTTAGGTATGATAAACGGCGTAAGTAGTAAAGTTTTAATAACCAAATAGTTATACAAAAAGGGGAAAAAATGAGTTTAGCGGATAAAATTTTTATTGAAACGTGTAGGAATATTATTGACAATGGAACGTGGGATACAGACCTTCCTGTCCGTCCGAAGTGGGAAGATGGAACGCCAGCACACACTGTCAAAAAGTTTTGTATAGTTAATAGATACGACTTAACAAAAGAGTTTCCTATAATTTCGCTTCGCAGGACAGCATTTAAGTCGGCAATAGACGAAATTTTGTGGATTTGGCAAAAGAAATCTAACAATATTAAGGATTTAAACAGTCATATTTGGGACAGTTGGGCAGACGAAACGGGTTCAATCGGCAAGGCATACGGCTATCAACTCGGCGTTAAGCACAAGTATAAAGAAGGCGAGTTCGACCAAGTGGATAGAGTGCTTTTCGACTTAAAAAACAACCCTACTTCAAGAAGGATTATGACGAATATCTACACCTTCCAAGACCTTAACGAAATGCACCTTTATCCTTGTGCATATTCAATGACGTTTAACGTCACGGGCGACACTTTAAATGGGATACTTAACCAACGCTCTAACGATGTTTTGACGGCAAATAACTGGAACGTTGTTCAATATGCAATTCTTCTTCATATGTTTGCACAAGTGTCAGGGCTTAAGGTTGGTGAACTTGTGCACGTTATAGCAGACGCACACATTTACGATAGGCACGTTCCAATCGTGGAAAAAATCCTTAAAAACCCACAATATAAAGCACCAAAACTTTGGATAAACCCAGAAGTTAAGAATTTTTATGACTTCACGGTAGACGACTTTAAACTTGAAGACTATGAATTCACTAAATTAGAAGATAAAATAGAGGTTGCGATCTAATGAAAGGAATAGTTGCCGTAGATAAAAACTGGGGCATAGGTAAAAATAACGATTTGCTTTTTTCACTGCCTGCCGACATGGCTTATTTTAGGGAACAAACAAAAGGCAAAGTCGTTGTAATGGGCAGTAAAACGCTCAAATCATTTCCAAACTCTAAACCATTAAAGAATAGGGTTAATATAGTTTTTCATCGTGGCAATGAAGTTTTTGAAGGTTGCACAGTCGTTAAAGACATAAATGAACTTGAAAAAGTTTTAAGAGAATATAATTTTGACGATGTGTTTGTGATAGGCGGTGCAATAATTTACAAAATGCTTCTTAATTATTGTGACGAGTTTCTTATTACCAAAGTCGATGCTGACGGCGGGGCAGAAGTATTTTTTGAAAATTTAGATAAATTAGATAATTGGGAGTGTGTAAAAGAAAGTGAACCGATTGAAACAAACGGCTATAATATTTCTTTTACAACTTACAAAAACAACAAGGTAGAACAGCTTAAATAATGCGACAGTAAGGACGCTAACTTTTAACGTGGCGTCTTTTATAATGCGATTTTTTATCGCAAGGAGTATAAAAATGGTAAGCCTTTTTAAAAGAAAAGATATGGACTTTACAACCGGTTCGGTCATCAAAAAACTAACAATTTTTGCAATTCCTATTGTTTTAGCGTATATGCTAGATAAGGCGTTTAATATGACCGACACCATAATGCTTGGCTTATTGGTAAACGACATGGCTGTCGGTGCGGTTGGTGCAACAGGCACGATAGACACTTTGCTTCTTAACCTATTTTTAGGTATAGCAGGTGGCGTTAGCGTGGTTGTTGGAAGATGCGTTGGTGCAAAAGACGTTGAAAAGGCAAGAAGAACGATTGGCACATCGCTAATTGCCTGCTTTTTTGGTGGCGTTATCTTTGGTTCGATAGGCTATTTTGGTGCAGAAACGTTTTTAACTTGGATGAACTGTGATGCTGACTTAATCCCACAAGCCGTTTTATATATGCAAATTTATTGCATAGGTATGCCTGTCATCATATTAAACAACTGTGTTGCGGGTGTTTTAAGGGCTGTTGGCGATTCTGTAAGACCTATGGTGTATTTGACAATTGGCGGAGTTGCGAACATAGTGCTAAACTATGTGTTTATTTCATTTTTTGGAATGACTGTTGACGGTGTTGCATTAGCAACCGTTTTGTCAAGGTTAATTTCGTTTATTTTATCATTTGTTGCAATAAAAAGAAGCACGGGATACTCAAGGTTTGAGTTTAAATACTTAAAATTCTATAAGAGAGAGTTGTTTGAAGTTTTAGGCGTTGGTATTCCAACAGGTATACAAGGTGCATTGTTTTCCATTTCAAATTTGATGTTGGCATCAACGGTAAACGGTTATGGTAAAGCAGCGACAACGGGTATATCTATCGCAGGGCAAATTGATGCTTGGGTATATTTGGCTGGCAACGCAATTGCGGTTGCAAGTATGTCTTTTGTAAGCCAAAACTATGGTGCAAAAAACTATAAAAGGGTAAAAGAAGCGATTATAAAATCTATAACGTTCGTTTGCGTAGTTCAAATTGTTATCGGGCTTTTGGGCTACGTTATTTCAGGGCCGTTTTTCAATATGATGTCAAACAATCAAGAGGTAATCCACTATGCCCAAATTCGCTTAAATTGGTATTGTTTAACCTACTTTATATGCGGGGTAATGGAAGTTTTGTCGCTTTCAATGAGGGCGATAGGAAAGTCAATGACCTCAATGATAATCAGTTTGATTTTCGTTTGTGCGTTTAGAATAATTTGGCTATACACTTTCTATTTGCTATCCCCAACCTTTTCAATGATATATGCATCGTATCCAATCAGTTGGATATTGTGTATAATCGTTCAAGTTCCAATCATAATTGCAGTAATGAAAAGGCTAGAAAAAACCGCAAAAGCAGAACGAAAAACAGGCGAACAAGAGCCAGCGTAAAAGGCAACGAAAAATCCACTATGAAAAATAGTGGATTTTTGTAATTTTTGCCATCAAAGAAATCAAATTGATAGTTGACAAGTTAGCAATATTATAGTATAATTTATATAATTATATAATAGGCAAGTAATAGGCAAGTTGCGTGGACGGAAAGATTTATGACAAAGACAGAGCAAGAAAAATTGAATATTGAGTATAAATTAAGGTTCGGTCAAAAAATTTATCTTGTTTTTAAAGCAGGGTTTGATTTTATATTTTCATTAGTAATGTTGATTTTGTTAATCCCACTTTTTATTGTGGTTGCCATTGCTATAAAATTGGATTCAAAAGGCCCTGTCTTTTTTTGCCAAAAACGTATTGGCAGATATGGTAAAGAGTTTACTATCATTAAGTTTAGAAGTATGACTCTTGACGCCAACCACGAAGTCGCAACTGCTAAATACGAGCAGGTTGCAGGCAGTATCACAAAGGTTGGAAAAGTTCTTCGCAAACTTTCTATTGAC
This sequence comes from uncultured Clostridia bacterium, assembly GCA_904502225.1. Taxonomy (GTDB): domain Bacteria; phylum Bacillota; class Clostridia; order Christensenellales; family Borkfalkiaceae; genus UBA1259. The sequence continues at coordinate 19,786 of CAJGDO010000016.1, read as the reverse complement.
GAGTTGCCACAATTATTATGTATCTTAACCTTTAAGATGAGTTTGATTGGTTATAGACCGCTAATACTTTCAGAAAAGAATATCCATAAAGAAAGGCTAAAATACAATATGTATCAAATTCGCCCAGGCTTAACGGGTTGGGCACAAATAAACGGCAGAGACGCAATGTCCAATATGCCAAAGAAAAAGGCTGAATATGATTTTTATTATTTGCAAAACGTGTCTTTCTGGCTAGACTTTAAGATTTTCTTTAAGACAATAGGCAAGGTAATCAAGTCTGACGGAGTTAAAGACGCAACTTATAATAAAAAGAACAAAAAGCAATCAACTGCTAAAAAAGAACAGCAAGAACAAGCCGTTGTCACAGAATATATGGCTGAAACCCAAAAAGAAAATAAGGACGTTGGTTAAAGTTTAGGAAAGGGTATGAAATATTTACTTATAGCAACACGCTCAAAAGAGATTATGAATTTTAGAAAATCCTTTATCGAATATTTAGTCGATAACGGGCATTCGGTCAGCGTGATTGCTTTTGACGGCGAGCGAAAGGAAGATATTGAAAGCCTTAACGCAAAAGTTTTTGTTGTGGAACAAAATAACCGTGGTTTAAACCCTTTTTCAATCTTAAAATTTCAAAAACAAGTCAAAAAGATTGTAAAATCTGAACAGCCAGACGTGGTGCTTACCTATCAGTTAAAGCCAAACGCATTGTCGGTAAAGGTTGCAAAAAAAGCGGGTGCAAAAAAAGTTTTCTGTATGGTTGAGGGGCTTGGCGACGTCTATATTAAAAACGGCTTAAAGTGGAAGATTATAAGGGCTGTTGTTAATGGGCTTTATAAAAATTCGTTTAAGAAGGCCGATAAAGTTTTCTTTCTAAACAACGACGATAAAAGTGAGTTCATAGATAGAAAACTTGTTAAAGAAGAAAAATGCGTTGTTATCAACGGCATAGGCGTTGATTTAAACCATTTTACGCAAAAACCGATAAAAAATCATGCCACTGTGTTGATGGTCGCAAGAATGCTTAAAAGCAAGGGCGTTTATGAATACCTAGAGTGTGCAAGAAAGGTCAAAAAATTAATTCCGTCCGCCACTTTCAATTATCTCGGTGGCGAGGGGGATATAACCCTTAAAGATATACAAGAATATATTGACGACGGGTCAATAAATTATTTAGGGGTTGTTAAGGACGTTAGGCCGTATTTAGAAGATTGCTCTATTTTGGTTTTGCCAACTTATAGAGAGGGGTTGCCCGTTTCGGTTATGGAAGCCGAAAGCGTGGGCAGAGCAATAATAACCACCAACGCTGTTGGTGCAAAAGAAACGGTTAAAGACGGGTTTAACGGATTTTTAGTTCAAGTTAAAAACGTTAATGAACTTACCGAAAAGGTTTGCTTTTTATTAGAGAATAAAGAGCAAATTGAAAAAATGGGGCAAAATTCAAGAACTTTTGCCGAACAAAACTTTGATAAACAAAAAATCAATAACGAAATTTATAAAATAACCAAATAGGTGAAAAATGCTTTTTTCAGTTATCGTGCCAGTTTACAAGGTGGAAAAATACTTAAAATGTTGCGTGGATAGTATTTTAACTCAAAGTTTTTCTGACTTTGAGTTAATTTTGGTTGATGATGGTTCACCTGATAATAGCCCACAAATTTGTGATGATTATGCAAAGCAAGATAACAGAGTAAAAGTAATTCACAAACAAAACGGCGGGCTTGTCAGTGCAAGAAAAGCCGGTGTAAAAATTGCAAGTGGCGATTTTATCGTAAACGTTGATGGCGATGATTATATTAAACAAGGTTATTTGCAAGAATTTGCAAACGCCATAAAAGAACATAACGTCGACGTGGCGTGCGTTAGTTATGTTGAAGACTGCGAAGGTGCGATAAAAGAAAACAACGACCTTGCTGATTTTGAAGGATTTTACGATAGAGAAAAACTTGAAAAGCAAATTTTTCCTTTTCTATTAAAAAATAAAAACGGAAAATCTTTTCCATCAACAATTTGCATGAAAGCGTTTAGAAAAACCATTTTTGAAAATGTGCAATTAAGCGTTGATGACAGTATCGTTATGGGTGAAGATTATGCTTGCGTTAAGCCTTGCATATATTTAGCAAATTCAATCTTTGTTGCAAATAAGTGCTTATATGGATATAGGTTTAACCCAAAATCAATAACCAAAAACAAAAAAGCCTTTGACCTTTATGGCGTAAAAAAACGCATAGAAGTTATAGAAAAATACGTTGACTTAAATGCTTTTGACTTTAAAGAGCAGTCATACCGATTGATAACCCACTCTTTCTTTAATGCTGTTTTATCACAGTTTAACAGAAGAGAAAAGTATAAAGTTATTAAAAAAGACATAAAAGAGGCACTAAAAACCCCAATTTACAAAAATGCAATAAACAACTGTAAAAGCAAGGACAAGCAATTGCGTTTGGCGTGCTTTGCCTTAAAACATAGGCTTTTATGGCTTATAAAAATTTATAATAAAATAAGATAGAAAAATGCAACTCAAAGTATTAAAAAATGCGGGCTGGATAGTTGGCTGTAAAATAATCAAGGCAGTCTTAACATTGATAGTGACCGCGATTACAACAAGATATCTCGGCGTTGAAAAATACGGGATTATAAGTTATGCAGCAGGGCTTGTCGCTTTTGCCGTTCCTATAATGCAGTTGGGGCTTACCAGTACAGCGGTTCACGAAATCGTTGACCGCCCTGGCGAGGAAGGGAAAGTTGTGGGTACAATCACTGGTATGACAATGTTTTCGTCTATTTTGTGTATTATAGGCGTAATTTCCTTTTCGTTAATAGTTAACGCTGGGGAAAAAGAAACCATAATCGTTTGTGCGTTGTATAGTATCATGCTATTTTTTAATGCTTTTGAAATGGTAAGGTTTTGGTTCCACGCAAAATTAATGGCAAAGTATTCCGCAATGGCAATGCTAATTTCTTACGTTGTGGTGACCATTTTTCAAGTTTTATTAGTTATATTTAAAGCAGACGTTTATATGTTTGCATTATCATATTCGTTAGACTATTTTTTAATAGCCATAATGCTTATAGCAATATTTAAGAAAAAGAGCAAATGCAAACTATCCTTTTCATTTGCACTTGCAAAGCAAATGTTTAAAGTAAGTAAGTTTTACATAATTTCCACGTTGATGTTCGTGGTTTTTGCCCAAACGGACAAAATTATGCTTAAATTCATGGCAGGCAATATAGAAACGGGTATATATTCAGCAGCAAGCAACTGTGCAACAATGGTTAGTTTTGTGTTTGCAGCAATAATAGACTCAATGCGACCAGAAATTTTTAATGCAAAAAAAGAAAGTGAAAGCCTTTTTGAAAGCCGAATGATTGAACTATATAGCGTTATGATATATTTTTCAATTATAGTGTGCGTGGTAATTGCCGTTTTTGCACCACTGATAATACAAATAATGTGTGGCTCGGAATTTGTCGGTGCGATTCCAGTTTTAAGGGTTGTTGTTTGGATGAACCTGTTTTCATATGTCGGTACAGCAAAGAGCATATGGCTACTTGCCGAAAGTAAGTATAAGTATTTGATAGTGTTAAATTTTTGTGGTGCAGTATTAAACGTTTCATTAAACTTTGTGCTTATCCCGCTGTTAGGTGCAACGGGTGCTGCAATCACAACAATAGTTTCGCAATCTGCAACAAACGTTTTCATTGGTTTTTTAATAAAACCTATAAGGCGAAACAGTGTTTTAATGTTAAAAGCCCTTAAATTCAGCAATCTAAAAAAAATATTTCCAAGTAAAAATAAATAAAGAGAAAAACTCGGGAGACAAGTTATGACTGATTTACAAAAAGCCATATTAAACGTTGCACTTGAAGTAAAAAGGGTGTGCGAAAAACACAATATCAAATATTCGCTTGCATACGGCACGTTAATTGGTGCTATCCGTCACAAAGGTTTTATACCTTGGGATGACGATATAGATTTTTTAATAATGCGTGATGACTATGAACGCTTTATTGAAGTTTGCAAAACCGAACTTAATTCAAAGTTTGCTCTTCGCAGTATGCAAGAAGAGGATTACGTTTATCATTTTGTAAAGATTGACGACACGACGACCACTCTTAAAGAAGATTACATTAAAGACAAAGAATATAAAGGTGGCGTTTACGTTGATATATTCCCAATGGACGTTGCGCCACAATCTGCATTAAAAAGGTCGTTATACTTAAAAAGAATTAAGTATTTAAGGCTTCGCAGAAGTCTTGCGGTGACTGACTTTACTAATAAAAAGTATAGTTTCTTTAAGCGAATTATTATTAAGTTGTGCCAAAATTCAAATTATAAAAAATATCTACATAAACTTGATAAGTGCTACAAAAAATATAGAAACAAAAAAACCGATTATTTATTAATGTCATATTATATCCTCAAAAGGTCACTATTTGAAGAATATACCGAATGTGAGTTCGAGGGTGAAAAATTCAGTTGCTTTGCAAAATACGATGAAATTTTGACGCAAATTTATGGCAATTATATGCAGTTGCCACCAGAAGAAAAAAGGGTTAGCAATCATTTTAACCAAATTGATTTAAACAAATCGTATAAAGAAAACTAAAACAAGGGAAATTTATGGAAGGTGCAACTTTAAGAAAATTGCAATTAGTTGAAAACGACATTTTAAAGGTCGTTGCAGAATTTTGCAAAAAACATAACGTAAAATATTCGCTTTACGCAGGCACGCTTTTAGGGGCTGTCCGCCACGGTGGGTTTATCCCTTGGGATGATGACGTGGACTTGTTTATGGAAAGAAACGAATACGAGCGATTTTTAACTCTTTGGCAAAGTGAAGGTGTTTCTGGCTACACAATGCAAGCCACCAACAGTCCTTTTTATGAAGGCATAAATCACACCAAAATTAGAAAGGATGGAACAATTTTAGCAAGCAACAAGGAAATGGAAACGGACACCCACCACGGCATTTGGCTTGACGTGTTTGCATTTGACAAAGTGCCAACCGACAAGAAAAAAAGAAAAAAGTTTTTGTTTAGGGCAAAACTTCGTTTAGTTTACACAAGGGGCTATCCATACGAAAAGGGCGGAAAATTATTAAAACTTATATCAAAAATTCTTCTTTTACCATCAAGAAAAACTCAACTTAAAATTCGCAACAAAATAGAAAAGAAAATAATTGATAAATATAAAGACCTAAAAAGTGGCTATGAATATATAAGCCTTGCATCAACCGAAAACTTTAAGACTTTTTATCCACCAGAAGTTATAGAAAACCTTGCAACAATTAACTTTGAGGGCGGGGAATATAGTGCGGTTAAAGATTACGATAAAATGCTTTCAATTCAATATGGTGACTATATGAAATTGCCACCAGAAGAGCAAAGAATATGCAAGCACAATCCAGAAGTGCTTGATTTTGGAGAATAAATTATGAGTGAAAAAAGAAAAGTTGGCTATACCTGTGGTGTTTACGATTTGTTTCACGTTGGGCACCTTAACTTGTTTGAACGTTGCAAAAAAATGTGCGACTATCTTATAGTTGGTGTTTGCGATGATAATTACGTTAGGGAAGTTAAGAAAAAAGAGCCTGTAATAAACGAAAACGACAGAACTAGAATAGTAAATTCCTTAAAGGTGGTTGATGAGGCACATATCATTGATATAGAAACAACCATAGACAAAATGCTTGCACTTAAAAAGTTTGATTATAACGTGCTTTTCGTTGGGGACGACTGGAAGGGAACGCCAAGGTTTATTGAAACAGAAAAGCAGTTTAAGGAAAACGGAATTGACGTTGAGATTGTGTTTTTGCCTTATACAAAAGAAGTTTCAACATCAAAACTTCGTGAAGAGTTGAAAAAATAGAATTTTAAGTTTAAATAATAAACAGTATTAAATTTTAAAAATTTTGTTTACGCAATATAATTTGTTGACAAAAAAATTTTTAAATGTTATTCTATACAAGGTTAGTAAATAAATCTTTAATTCGGTACGAGAGACCGACAAGGTTTTATAACAAAAGTGGGCAGTCTGTCCATAGTTTTGCGATACATATAAAACCTTGCATAAGCAAGGTTTTTGTTTTTTATAGAGTTAGGAGAAGAAGATGGATTTTTTATTGAAAGACGGTTTGGTTTATACAGACGGTAAATTGGTTAAAACTGACCTTGCGATAATTGATGGCAAAGTTTCTTTTTGTATTCCAAAAGACACTTGTTCTCTTGCTCTCGTAAATTGTCTAAATAAGTATATTTTCCCCGGTTTTATCGACGTGCACGTGCATTTGAGAGAGCCGGGTTTTTCATATAAAGAAACAATAAAGTCAGGCACGGAAGCGGGTGCAAGTGCAGGTTATAGTGCAGTTTTTAGTATGCCAAACCTAAAACCTGTGCCAGACAGCGTGGAAAACTTAAAAGTTCAAACTGACATAATCGAAAAAGATGCCGTGATTAAAGTTTATCCATATGCATCAATCACAAAAGGTCAAAAGGGCGAAGAACTTTCGGATATGGTTGACCTTGCCGATAAAGTTTTGGCGTTCAGTGATGACGGGGTGGGCGTTCAAACCGATGAAATGATGAAAAAGGCAATGCAAATTGCCAAAGAAAAAGGCAAGTTTATCGTTGCCCACTGTGAAGTTAATTCGTTATTAAACGGCGGGTATATCCACGACGGCGAATATGCAAAAGCACACGGACACAAAGGTATTTGTTCTGCAAGCGAATATAAGCAAATTGAAAGGGATATTGAACTTGTTAAACAAACGGGTGTTAAATATCACGTTTGCCACGTTTCAGCAAAAGAAAGCGTTGAAGTTATAAGAAAAGCCAAAAAGCAAGGCTTAAACGTAAGTGCCGAAACGGGGCCACATTACTTGTTGCTTGATGACAGTATGTTAAAAGAGGACGGCGGGTATAAAATGAACCCACCAATTCGTGCAAAAGAAGATAGGCTTGCGTTAATTGAAGGTATTTTGGACGGCACGCTTGAAATGATTGCAACCGACCACGCACCACACTCTTTGGAAGAAAAGAGTAAGGGGTTAAAGAGCGTGAACGGAATAGTTGGATTAGAAACGGCTTTCCCTGTGCTTTATACAGACCTTGTTAAAAAGGGCGTGCTAACGCTTGAACAATTAATTAAGTTAATGAGCGAAAACCCATCAAAAAGGTTTGACCTTAACATAGAAATTAAACAAGATAACGAGGCTAACTTAACGGTGTTTGACCTTGACAATGAATATGTTATCGACTCTAGCGAATTTAAGTCAAAGGGCAGAAGCACACCGTTTAACGGCAAGAAGGTTTACGGCAAGTGCCTTATGAATTTTTGCAAGGGCAAGTTAGTTTATAAAAGATAAAAAATTAAGACAAATAGTATATACAAACAGGAAAAAGGAGAAAATTTATATGCCTAAAAGAACGGACATCAAAAAGGTATTAGTAATAGGGAGTGGCCCTATCGTAATCGGTCAAGCAGCAGAATTTGACTATGCAGGAACACAAGCGTGTTTAGCGTTAAAAGAAGAGGGTTATGAAGTTATACTTTGCAACTCTAATCCTGCAACCATTATGACCGACACGACAATAGCAGATAAAGTTTATATGGAGCCGTTGACACTTGAATACGTTGCAAAGATATTGCGTTATGAAAGACCAGACGCAATAATCCCAGGTCTAGGGGGACAAACGGGCTTAAACCTTGCAATGCAACTTGCAAAGAAAGGCGTTTTGGAAGAATGTGGCGTTAAACTTTTAGGAACAAACGCACGTTCAATCGAAAGGGCAGAAGATAGAGAATTATTTAAGGAAATGTGTGAAACTATCGGCGAGCCTGTAATTGAATCTGAAATTACTTATAGCATAGAACAAGCAAAAGAATCTGCTGAAAGAATTGGCTATCCAGTCGTTCTTCGTCCAGCGTTCACGTTAGGTGGAACGGGCGGTGGCTTTGCTGATAATGAAGAAGAGTTAGAACAAATTATGAAAAACGCACTTAAACTTTCACCTGTTGGTCAAGTTTTAGTTGAAAAGAGCGTTAAAGGTTATAAAGAAATCGAGTTTGAAGTTATGCGTGACTCTCAAGACAACGCAATCACCATTTGCGGTATGGAAAACGTTGACCCTGTTGGCGTGCATACGGGCGACTCAATCGTTGTGGCACCAATTTTATCGCTTAACGATAAAGACTTAAAGATGCTTAACGACTCGGCTATAAAAATTATCCGTGAACTTAAAATTGAAGGTGGATGCAACGTCCAATTCGCACTTCATCCAACGTCAAGCAAATACTATTTAATCGAAGTAAACCCAAGGGTTTCACGTTCATCAGCACTCGCATCAAAAGCAAGTGGTTATCCAATCGCAAAAGTCACGGCAAAAATCGCTGTGGGTATGACCCTTGATGAAATTTCAGTTTCTGGAACGACGGCTATTCACGAACCAAAACTAGACTATATCGTTTCAAAATTCCCAAGATTCCCATTTGACAAGTTTACAACAGCATCAAATCTTCTTGGCACACAAATGAAAGCGACGGGCGAAGTTATGGGCATTGGCTCAAATTTAGCAGAAAGTATGCTTAAATCAATCCGTTCATTAGAAATTGGCGTAAACCACTTCTATATTGCCAAGTTTGACAATATGCCAACTGATGAAATGCTTAACTACATAAAAGAATTCAGGGCAGACAATATCTTTGCCGTTGCTGAACTTTTATGGCGTGGCGTAAGCGTTGATGAAATCCACAACATCACAAAAATAACAAAACTTTTCTTAAACACCATTTTAGATATCGTTAATATGGAAAAGAAACTAAAAGAAAACAAAAACGATATTGAAATTTTAAGACAAGCGAAAGTAATGGGCTTTTCTGACCAATACATTGCACATCTTTACGGCTCAACTGAACTTGAAGTAAACGCTTTAAGAAAGGCAAACGGCATTAAACCTGTTTACAAAATGGTTGACACGCTTTATAGCGGTGCATATATCCCATATTTCTACTCAACCTATACGGGCGAAAACCAATCAATTTTAACAAACAAAGAGAAGACGCTTGTTTTGGGTAGTGGACCTATTAGAATAGGTCAAGGCATTGAATTTGACTATTCAACCGTTCACGCTGTTAAGACTATTAAGGATAGCGGAAAGGAAGCAATCATAATCAACAACAACCCTGAAACAGTTTCAACCGACTATACAGTCAGCGATAAACTTTACTTTGAACCATTAACGCCAGAAGACGTTATGAACGTTATTGAGTTTGAAAATCCACAAGGCGTTATCACTTCGCTTGGTGGCCAAACGGCAATCAACCTTGCTCAATCAATAATGGACCGTGGTGCAAAACTTATCGGCACCGATTGCGATGCAATCAATAACGCAGAAGATAGAGATGCGTTTGAAAAGATTATGAACAAACTTGGAATTCCACAACCAAAAGGCCAAGCAGTGTTCAGCGTTGAAGATGGCGTTAAGGTCGCAGAGCAAATTGGCTATCCTGTATTAGTTCGCCCATCATACGTTTTAGGTGGCAGAGCAATGCAAATTGTCGGCAATGAAGAAGGGTTAAGACAATACCTTAAAAATGCCGTTGACATCAGTGAAGACCACCCAATTCTAGTTGACAAATACATCGTTGGTAAAGAACTTGAAATCGACGCTGTTTGCGATGGAAAAGACGTGTTTATTCCAGGCATTATGGAACTTATTGAAAGAACGGGTATCCACTCTGGCGATAGTATAAGCGTTTACCCAACATTCTCGGTTAGCGAAAAGGCTAAAAAGACCATATTAGAATATGGCAAGAAGTTAGGGCTTGGTATCGGTATCGTTGGCTTATACAATATTCAATTTATCGTTGATAAGAACGAAGACGTTTACGTTATTGAAGTCAACCCACGTTCATCAAGAACAGTTCCTTTCCTTTCAAAATCAACAGGCTATTCACTTGCAGACATTGGCACAAAAGTAATTTTAGGTCAAAGTTTGCGTGAACAAGGCATAACCGAATTATACCCACAAGAGAAAAAGCGTTGGTACGTTAAAGCCCCAGCCTTCTCGTTCAACAAATTAAAGGGCTTGGACGCATACCTTTCACCAGAAATGAAATCTACTGGCGAAGCAATCGGTTATGACGATAAGTTAAATAGGGCACTTTATAAAGCATTGCAAGCATCGGGAATGAGCGTTATGAATTACGGCACGCTTTTCGTTTCGATTGCAGACTGCGATAAGGAAGAAGCATTGCCACTCGTTAGAAGATTCTATAACTTGGGCTTTAACATTGAAGCGACGGTTGGAACAGCAAACTTCTTAAAGAAAAACGGCATTAGAACAAGAATAAAAGCAAAAATCAGTGAAGGAAGCGAAGAAATTTTAGATTCTATCCGCAAGGGCTACGTGACTTACGTTATAAGCACTCGTGACGTTAATTCGTTAGGTCAAGCAAGCGATGGCTACCAAATCAGACGTGCAGCAGTTGAAAACAACGTCACAATGTTCACGGCACTCGATACGGTTAGAGTACTTCTTGACGTATTAGAAGAAACCACACTTTGCATTTCAACCATTGACGCTTAAAATAAAGGAGAATATAGTGAAAAACGTAATTTTTACAGTTTTAACTAATGAAAAACTAACTGACAGCGTTTATAAAATGACGCTTGCTGGCGACACCAAGGGCATTGAAAGACCAGGTCAGTTTGTAAACATTAAATTAGAAGGCTTATACCTTCGCCGTCCAATATCGGTGTGCGATTATGAAGACGGCAAACTAACCATAATTTATAAAGTGGTTGGTAAAGGCACCGAGCAAATGAGTTGGTTAGATAAAGGAGCAATGCTTGACGTGTTGGTTGGACTTGGAAACGGCTATTTTACCGAATTTTCCGGTCAAAAACCACTCCTTATCGGCGGTGGCGTTGGCGTTCCACCATTATATAACCTAGCAAAAGAACTAATCAAGGAAGGCAAAACCCCAACCGTTATTATCGGCTTTAACACCAAAAGCGAAATTTTCTATAAAGACGAGTTTGAAAGTTTGGGCATAAAAGTTTTGGTTGCAACAGCCGACGGAAGTTATGGTATAAAAGGTTTTGTCACCGATGCGGTAAAAGAAGTGGAAGAATATACCCACGTTTATACTTGTGGCCCAGAGCCAATGCTTAAAGCAGTTTACAACAACACCACGACAGACGGTTCTTATTCATTTGAAGAAAGAATGGGCTGTGGTTTTGGTGCATGTATGGGTTGCTCTTGCAAAACCAAGTATGGCAACAAGAGAATTTGTAAGGACGGACCTGTTCTATTAAAGGAGGAAATTATATGGTAAACACAAAAGTTTCTTTATGTGGCGTTGAACTAACAAACCCAGTAATTCCTGCAAGTGGAACGTTTGGTTTCGGTTATGAATTTAACGATATTTACGATATAAACGTTTTAGGTGCAATTTCAATTAAGGGGACGACCAAGGAGGCAAGATTTGGCAACCCAACCCCAAGAATAGCAGAATGCACCGAAGGGCTTATCAACTCAATCGGGTTGCAAAACCCAGGTGTTGATGCCGTTATAGAAAAGGAAATTCCAAGGTTAAGAGAAGTTTATTATAAACCAATCATCTCAAACATAAGCGGATTTTCAGTTGAAGAATACGTGCATTGTTGTGAAAAGATTGATAAAGTTAAGGACGTTAGCATAATTGAACTCAACATCAGTTGCCCAAACGTTCATAACGGCGGAATGAGTTTCGGCACAGACCCTAAAAACGCACAAGCGGTTGTTGAAGCGGTTAGAAAGGTGACAAATAAGCCACTTTTTGTTAAACTTACGCCAAACGTGACCGATATTGTTTCAATCGCAAAGGCTTGTGAGCAAGGCGGTGCGGACGGAATAAGTTTAATCAACACTTCGCAAGGTTTAAGAATTGACCTTAAAAAGAGAAAGCCTGTCATCGCAAACAAAATCGGTGGTTTTTCAGGCAGAGCCATTTTTCCAATCGCATTGAAAATGGTTTATCAAGTTTATGAAGCAGTTAAACTTCCTATTATGGGTATCGGTGGCGTTGCAAGTGCAGAAGACGTTATTGAAATGATGCTTGCTGGTGCAACGGCTGTTCAAGTTGGTGCAGAAAACCTTGTCAACCCTTATGCTTGCAGGGATATTATCAACAACTTGCCTTATGTTATGGAAAAATATAAAATTAACAGTTTAACTGAAATTATAGGAGAGGCACACAGATGAAAAAAGACGTTATAATTGCTTGTGATTTTAATAGCAAAGAACAATTATTTAACTTTTTAGATAAGTTTGACGGTGTGGAAAAACCATACTTAAAAGTTGGTATGGAACTTTTCTATGCAAGCGGAAACGAAATAGTAAAGGAAATCAAAAAACGTGGTCACAAAATATTTTTAGACCTTAAATTACACGATATTCCAAACACTGTTAAAAAGGCTATGTCAGTTTTATCAGCACTTGACGTGGATATGGTAAACTTACACGCTGGCGGTGGCTCTGTAATGATGAAAGGGGCACTTGAAGGCTTAACGAGAGCGGACGGCACACGCCCACTTTTAATTGCGGTGACCCAATTAACTTCAACAAACCAAGAACTTATGAGTGAAGAACTTTTAATCGATAAACCTATTGATGAAGTTGTTATGAGTTATGCTCTTAACACCAAAAACAGCGGATTAGACGGCGTTGTTTGTTCGCCATTAGAAGCAGGCAAGGTTAAAGAAGTTTGCGGTAAAGAATTTTTAACAATTACCCCAGGCATCAGACTTGCTGGTGACGCTGTTGGCGACCAAAAGAGAGTGACAACCCCATCACTTGCAAGGGAGTTGGGCTCTGATTACATAGTTGTTGGCCGTTCAATCACGGGTGCAGAAGACCCTGTTAAAGCATATAGACAATGCGTTAAAGAATTTTTAGGTTAAACCAAGGAGAAAAAGAAAATGGAAATTGCAAAAATCGTTGCTGAAAACTTATTAAAAATCAAGGCAGTTTTTCTTCGCCCAAACGAACCTTTCACTTGGGCAAGTGGAATTAAAAGTCCAATCTACTGCGACAATAGACTTATTTTAACCGCACCAGAAAGCAGAGATATAGTTGAAAAGGCTATTGCTGACACGGTAAAGAGAGAATATCCAGATGCCGAAGCACTTTTTGGCACAAGCACTGCAGGTATTGCACACGCTGCAATCGCAGGTCACATTTTAGGTATGCCTATGGGCTACGTTCGTGGAAGCAGTAAAGACCACGGCAGAAACAACAAAATTGAAGGCAAACTTGAAAAAGGCACAAAGGTTGTTGTTATTGAAGACTTGATTTCAACAGGCGGAAGTTGTATCGACGTTGTTGATGCTTTAAGAGAAGCCGGTGCAGAAGTTTTAGGTATTGTAAGTATCTACACTTACGGAATGAAAAAAGGCTTGGAAAGATTAAATGAGGCAAACGTTAAAAACGTTTCATTAACCGACTTTGACACGGTTATTGAAGTGGCTGCAAAAACGGGATACATTGAAGAATCAGACGTAGAAAGATTAAAAGCGTTTAGAGATAATCCGTCTGATGAAAGTTGGATAAAAAAATAATAAAGGGGAACTTATGAGAAATTTATTAGCGATAACGGATTTTTCAGTTAAAGAAATTGATGAACTTATATCAGTTGCTTTAGACATTGAAAAACACCCAAAAAAGTACCAAGAAAAGTGTAAACACAAAAAGTTAGCAACACTCTTTTTTGAACCATCAACTAGAACAAGGCTTTCGTTTGAATCGGCAATGTTATCTTTGGGCGGTTCGGTTTTGGGCTTTTCTGATGCAAACAGCAGTTCATCATCAAAAGGCGAAAGTTTGTCGGACACAATAAGGGTTGTAAGTTGCTATTCAGACATTATAGCAATGCGTCACCCAAAAGAAGGTGCACCACTTGTTGCATCAAAAGTTTCAAGCGTGCCAATCATAAACGCTGGTGACGGCGGGCATAACCACCCAACCCAAACCTTGACCGACTTGTTGACAATAAAGAAAGAAAAGGGTAGGCTTGATAACTTTACTATCGGTTTTTGTGGTGACTTAAAGTTCGGCAGAACGGTGCATTCGTTAATCCAAGCCCTTTCAAGATACACGGGCATAAAAATAGTTTTAATCTCGCCAGAAGAACTAAAACTTCCTGACTACGTTAAAAAGGACGTGTTAGAGAAGAACAATATGGAATACGTTGAAACTGAAAGTTTAGAAAAGGCAATGCCAGAACTTGACATTTTATATATGACCAGAGTTCAACAAGAAAGATTTTTCAACGAACAAGATTATTTAAGATTAAGGGATAGTTATATCCTTGACGTTGAAAAATTAAAGAACGCTAAAAAAGACTTAAACATTCTTCACCCATTACCAAGGGTAAACGAAATTTCAGTTGAAGTTGACCAAGATAGCCGTGCTTGCTACTTTAAGCAAGTGGAAAACGGCAGACTTATAAGAATGGCGTTAATTCTTAAAATGTTAGAAGATAAATAGGAGAAAAATTATGATAATCGACCCTATTAAAAACGGTATAGTAATAGACCACATAGAAGCGGGAAAAGGCAAGGAAATTTATAACTTTTTGCAACTTGAAGACTTAATTTGCCCAGTTGCACTAATTAAAAACGTTCCAAGCAAAAAGAACGGCAAAAAGGACATAATCAAGATTGACGAAATAATCGATATTGATATGGACGTTTTAGGCTATATCACGCCAGAAGCGACAGTCAGTATTATCAAAGACGGCAAGATTGAAAGCAAAAGAAAAATTGCCCTTCCACAAGTTGTTAAAAACGTTATAAAGTGCAAAAATCCACGTTGTATAACAAGTGTTGAGCAAGGGATTGAACACGAGTTTAAGTTGGTTGACAAAGAGAACAAAACTTACCGTTGCGTATATTGTGAAAGCAAGGCAAACGACTAATTAAATAAAGGCAATTATTAGACTTTTATTTAATTTTTGTATTGACAAAGTTTGGCAATTTAGTTATAATAAATTTACTACTAATTTTGAAGGAAAAAATATGAGAAAAGAAAGTTTAGAATGGGTAAAAAAGGCATATCAAACCGAAGCAGAATGCATAACCGAAATGCTTAATTACCTTGATGAAGAAGAGTTTTCAAAAGCCATTGACATTTTAATCAATGCTGAAAGAATAGGAACAACGGGCTGTGGGCATTCAGGCATTATAATGCAACACTTATCACACTTACTCTGCTGTATTGACCAGCCTGCAAAATTTGTTTCGCCAGCCGAAGCAGTGCACGGTGGAACGGGCTACTTTAAGGCAGGGGACGCAATGATTTTTGCATCTCGTGGTGGTAAGACCAAAGAACTTTTACCTATCCTTGATATTTGCAAGAAAAAGGGCGTTAAAATTATTTCTATTACCGAAAATTTAGAGTCGCCATTAGCACAAGGTGCTGATGTTGTTATTAAACAATACGTTAATAGGGAATGTGATAGATACAATGCACAAGGCACAACGTCAAGCACGTCACTTTGTATGATTTGCCATGCAATTCAAACGGCTATTTTAGAAGAAACAAACTTCCAAATAGAACAATTTGCAGTCACCCACCCAGGCGGGGCGGTTGGCGAAAGATTGAACGATAAAGCGATATTTTAATTAAAAGGAGATATATTATGGTTAAAAATTATAAGATTAGCGAACCATTTTTTGAATATGGCCCAAAATGCTATATGTATGGCGAAACTTTATTAGAAATGGCAAAAGGTTTAGATAAACTTGCTGAAAAGTATGACGTTGACGTTATTTTAGATATTCCTGATACAGAAATTTTCAATATTGCAAGAAACGTTAAAAGAGTTCACGTTTACTCTCAACATATGGACAGTATCCCTGTTGGCAGAGGCATGGGCAGAACTTTACCAGAAGCGTTAAAAGCAGCAGGTGCAGTTGGCGTTATGCTCAACCATGCTGAAAGAAAACTTACGCTTGAAGAAATTGAACTTGCAATCAAAAGGGCAGATGAATTAGGGCTTGCAACAATGGTTTGTGCAGACTCTATTGAAGAAGTTAAGGCAATTGCAAAACTCGGCCCAAACATTTTGGTTGCAGAGCCATCTGAACTTATCGGCACAGGCAAGCCAGCAGATAAAGAATATGTTGATGAAGTTATAAAGGTAATCAGAGAAATCAACCCTGACATTAAGCCTTTCCCATCAGCAGGTATCTCAAAAGGTCAAGACTGCTATAACATTATTAAAGCAGGTGCATCAGCATCAGGCTGTTCATCAGCAATCGCAAAGGCTGAAAATCCACTTGCTCTTGCAGAAGAAATGATAAGTGCAGTTCGCCGTGCTTATGACGAAACAAGAAAATAATAAAAAATTATATAAACAATTTAAGGAGAAAAATTATGGAATTCAAAGTATTTCAAAAAGAAATCGAACTACAATCAAAGGGTTGGAGACCAACTTTCCACGACGTGACAAGTGATATTCTTGCTATCGTTAAAGAATCAGGCATTAAAAACGGTACTGTTGCAATCGCATCACACCACACCACTTGTTCAGTTATGGTTCAAGAATGCTCACACGATATCGACCTTTACGATTTAGAGTACTTACAACACGACCTTTTAAAAATCATGCAAAAAATCGTTCCTGACTATTCAGAAACAAACGAATATATGCACCCAGGTCCAATTCACTCTCAATTCGGCCGTTACGTAAACGAACCAGGCGACCACACAAGTTTAAATACAGACGGTCACCTTCGTTCAGTTTTCTTTGGCAGAAGTGAAACAATGACGCTTAAAGACGGCGTGCTTGACGGCGGTGAATTTGCCCACGTTTACTTTATTGACTGGGACCAAGTTCGTGCAAGACATCGTCAATTAAACGTCACCGTTATGGGTACAACAGAGTCTATCAACGACAGAAAATATAACGACGGCAAAGTTGTTGACACAACCGTTCGTAAATATACTGATGAAGAAAAGGCTTACGATATTCACTACGATTTAAACTGGAAAAGATAATAAATAAAAACGCTAAATTTTCTCTGTCAAAGTTGGCAGAGAAAATTTTTTGAAAAGAATTATGATTTTTACTAAAACTTTAGAGCAGGTTAGTATATTGCTAATCTTTATATTTACAGGCTATTTTTTGCGTAAAAAGGAAGTTATAACTGAAAGTGGCAAAAAAGTTCTTGCAGGGCTTTTAGTCAATTTGTTTACGCCTTGTTATGCAATGGCAAGTTTATCCACCCAACTTTCTATTGAAAGACTAAACGAATATCTTACATATATACTTGCAGGCGTAGTACTTGCAGTTGTTATAATATTCGTTGCTCTTCCTTTTGCAAGGTTGTTAGGCAGTAATAAACTTGAAAAAAGCATGTTAAAATACGCCTTGGCTTTTGCAAACATAGGATATTTTGGTTATCCGGTTGTAGGTGCAGTGTTTGGCGAATCAGTAAAGGCGAGTATGATACTATTTTGCATACCGCAAACCATTGCAATCAACACTTATGGTTATCAAATTTTAACTTCAAAAGTGGCAGAAATGCCAGAAGGCCTTGAAAATGCAATGCAAAAAAGCAAGAAAAAGTTTAATTGGAAAGCGAACTTAAGATTTTTACGCTCTGTTCCGTTTATAGGCACAATGCTTGGCGTGATTTTAGGTCTTTTGCCTTTTACAATGCCAAAATATGCAACAAATCTTCTCAACCTATCGGGTGATTGTCAAAGTGCAACCGCAATGCTCTTAACGGGTTCGGTTTTAGCAGGAGTGCCTTTCTTAAAATTATTCACTTCTTGGAAACCATACGTTGTTGGAATAATAAGGTTGTTATTAATACCTGCAATTCTTGGCATAATTACATATTTGTTGGGAATACGTGGCGAGTTATTCGTTATAATAATGGCATCAATTTCAATCCCTGTTGGAATGAACGTTGTTGTTTATCCAGAATCGGCTGGGCTTGACGGCACGGCTGGTGCAAAGATGTGCTTTATTTCTTACGTTTTGGCGTTGGCAACACTTCCGGTTGTTTTTGAAATAATAAAAATTTTAGCATATTAAATTAAAAAACAAAAAACGCATATCAAAAAAGGTATGCGTTTTTTTTGCACAAAAAGATAAAGTTTTTTAAAAAGTGTCATATAATATTGACAAAGTTTAAGCAAAAAATACTTGCAAAAATTAACGCAATTCTTTATAATAAATTTGATATGAAAAAGTTAAAGACGGCATTACTATTATTTTGGACAATGTTTAAGATAGGTTTGTTTACCTTTGGTGGTGGCTACGCTATGATAGCAATATTAGAGCGTGAACTTGTCGAGCGAAAAAAATGGATAGAGCACGAAGAGTTTATAGATATAATCGCCATTGCCGAAAGCACACCGGGTCCAATCGCAATAAACAGTGCAACTTTTATAGGTTATAAAAGGTGCGGTGTTTTAGGTTCGGTTTTTGCAACGCTTGGCGTTGTTTTACCGTCTTTTATAATAATCTTTTTAATTTCGCTTTTTTATGATGCATTTATCAAAATTAAAGCGGTAAAGTATGCTTTTAACGGCATACAAGCGTGCGTGTGCTATTTGATATTATCGGCTGGCATAAAAATGTTTAAGAAGATTAAGCACACAGTTTTTAACCTTGTTTTGTTTGGTTTAACAATATTGGGCATTGTTATGTTTGCCTTGTTTTTCCCACAATTAAGTTTTTCTTCTATCTATTATATTTTGGTTGGTGGCTTTGTTGGATTAGTCGCATATCTAATTTGCTTGTTTAGAAAGAAAACAAAGGCCAAAACAGAAGAAAAGGAAGGTGAAAAATGATTTACTTGCAATTATTTTTAACCTTTCTAAAAATCGGTGCAGTGTCGTTTGGCGGTGGCTACGCTATGATACCACTTGTTCAAGATGAAGTTATAAGTCACGGATGGTTAGGGGCAGAGCAAATTTTAAACTTTATTGCCGTTTCAGAAAGCACACCGGGGCCAATCGCTATAAATATGGCAACCTTTGTTGGCTCAAGTCAAGCGGGAATTTTGGGTGCAGTTTGTGCAACGCTTGGCGTTGTTTTACCGTCGTTTATCATAATTTTAATCATAGCGTCAGTAATAAAAGGTCTGCTTAAATTTGCGGGTGTGAAAGCATTTATTGATGGTATTAGACCAGTTGTTATCGGGCTTATTGTCGGCACGGCAATCACTATATCTATGCAAGTGATTTTTGCTTTTGAAAACATACAAAAAAGCACGCTTTCTTTGGACTATAAAGCACTTATAATATTTTTCACGGTTTTTCTAATAAGCATTATTACAAAAAAGAAGACAAAAAAAGCAGTTTCGCCAATTTTTCTCATTATAATATCGGCAATATTAGGCTTAATTTTATACGGACTATTATAAATCACTTTACAAAAAATAAGGCTTTTGTTATAATAAAAGCCTAAACGCAGGTGTAGTTTAGTGGCAAAACAACAGCTTCCCAAGCTGTGGTTGTGAGTTCGATTCTCATCACCTGCTCCAAAAGAAAAGGGACTGCGTTGCAGCCCCTTTTCTTTTGGAAAGATGTAGCGAGAGAGGACTTGGTTCGGCTTCGCCATCGTAGCAAAGCGTAGATGCTTCTCATCACCTGCCAGTTTAGAGTGAACATCAAAACGCAAAAATCAGCCCCTTTTCTTTTGGAAAGATGTAGCGAGAGAGGACTTGGTTCGGCTTCGCCATCGTAGCAAAGCGTAGATGCTTCTCATCACCTGCCAGTTTAG
>CAJGDO010000015.1 GCA_904502225.1 uncultured Clostridia bacterium | reverse complement strand
CGCCACTTTCAATTAAGTTTTTAAGTGCGTCGGTGACAAGACCTTTGTTCCTGCCGTTCCGTCATCACTCATAAGCACGTATTTATCACTAACAGACTTAAATTCGTCTTCAAGGATAACTAAATCTTTACATCTAAAACCTACGATAGAGTGAACTTCACAACCTTCTTCGTGCAATTTTTTAGCAACAGGGTAAGCAATAGCACAGCCAACGCCACCACCAACAACAGCAACTTTCTTTAAGCCTTTTGTGTGGGTTGCGTTGCCAAGTGGACCAACAAAGTCTGCAACCGAATCGCCAACTTCAAGTTGGTTAAGTGCATAAGTTGTTGCACCAACGATTTGGAAAATAACGGCAACAGTGCCCTTTTCCCTATCGTAATCAGCAACGGTTAGTGGAATTCTTTCTCCGTTTTCATTAGCCCTAATGATAACGAATTGACCAGCCTCGGCTTTTTTAGCAACGAAAGGTGCATAAACGTCAATTCTTGTCACCGTTGGGTTAAGAACTTGTTTGTTTACAATCTTGAACATAAATTCTCCTTTTTTCTCGGCAGTTTAGGCAAAATTTTTCTCTTGCAAAACCGCCAAACGTATTACCTAATATATTTTAACATATTTATGTTTTCATTTCAACCTTTTTGAGCATTTTTTAGTGATAATTTGAACAATTTTTACTAATATTTTTACCAAAAAAATGCTTGGTCTTTTTGTTTTAACCGCAAAAAAACCTTACGAAAAAATTCGCAAGGTTTTTTGATTAATATTTTACGCTGTAAAGTATATCTTCATAGGTTGGGAAATTGATATATTCCTTACCCATAAGAAGTTCCATTTGGTCTGCATAATTCCTTAAAGATTGCATTTCTTTTAATAAAACGCTCTTGCAGAATTTTGCCTTTTTAAGATTTGGCCAAGTCTTGTTATATTTCTTTTCGTCTAGGTCAAGTTTTTGTAAACTTTCATAGAATTTTTCTGCCAATTCGCTAATTTTCCCTAGCAAATCTTCTTCCATTTTTCTTGAAAATTTTACACCGCATTTTTCTTTTAAATCGTGTGATTTTAATAAGAATGTTTGGTATGCAAGCACTGATGGAATAATGTGTTTTCTTGCAATATCGATAGCAGTAAGTGCTTCAATATGAACGATGTTAGAATAGTTTTCAAGCAAAATTTCCATACGAGAATGTATCTCGCTTCCAGATAGAACCTTGTGCTTTTCAAAGAGTTCCACGTTTTTAGTTTGGTTATAAAGTGGCAAAGCATCAACAGTCGATTGCAAATTGAGTAAGCCACGCTTTTTAGCCTCTTTTTTCCATTCGGTTGAATAGTTGTTTCCGCTGAATAATATACGCTTATGCTCTTTAATCTTTGCCTTAATCAACTTGTTTAATTCAGTGTTAAAATCTGTTGCGTTTTCAAGTTTGTCGGCAAACTCTTTAAGTTCATCAGCAACGATAGTGTTAATAATAAAGTTAGGGCAAGCAATGTTTAATGACGAGCCAACCATTCTAAACTCAAACTTATTACCCGTAAAGGCAAATGGTGAAGTTCTGTTTCTATCGGTTGAATCCTTTGGAATAGGTGGCAATACCGACACGCCAATCTTAAGTTCTGATTTCTTTTTGGCGTTATATTCTCTGCCACTTTCAATAGCGTGCAAAATGCCTTCAAGTTCTTCGCCAAGATAGATTGAAATTATTGCTGGTGGTGCTTCGTCCGCCCCTAATCTATGGTCGTTTCCGGCAGATGCAACGCTTATTCTTAACAAGTCTTGGTGCTTGTCCACTGCACTGATAACGGCAACCAAGAAAAGCAAGAATTGTGCGTTTTCGCTTGGGGTTGCACCTGGGTCAAGCAAGTTCTCGTTTGTATCCGTGCTAATCGACCAGTTGTCGTGCTTACCACTTCCGTTTACTGATGCAAAAGGCTTTTCGTGCAACAAGCAAACTAAACCGTGCTTGTTTGCAACGCTTTTCATAAGTTCCATCGTCAATTGGTTTTGGTCTGACGCAATGTTTATAGAAGTAAACACAGGTGCTAATTCGTGTTGTGCTGGTGCAACTTCGTTATGCTTTGTTTTAGCATAAACGCCAAGTTTCCAAAGTTCTGTGTCAAGTTCTTTCATAAAGGCTGAAACTCTTGATTTTATGGCACCGTAATAGTGGTCTTCAAGTTCTTGTCCTTTTGATGGCCTTGCACCAAAAAGCGTTCTGCCACAGTGTATTAAGTCCAAACGTTTTTCATAAACGCTTTTATCAATCAAAAAATATTCTTGTTCAGAACCACAAGTTGGCATAACCTTTTTAACGTTTTCTTTGCCAAAAAGTTTAAGTATCCTTAAAGCCTCTCTATTAAAGGTTTCAAGTGAACGCAAAAGTGGTGTTTTCTTGTCCAAAGCCTCGCCACCGTAAGAGCAGAAAGCCGTTGGAACGTAAAGGCTTCCGTCCTTAACAAAGGCGTAAGAAGTTGGGTCCCAAGCAGTATATCCCCTTGCTTCAAAGGTCGCCCTTAACCCACCTGATGGGAAACTTGAAGCGTCTGACTCCCCCTTAACAAGCGATTTTTCGGAAAACTTCATTATAACTTCGCCGTTTCCAGCAGGCTCTATAAAACTGTCGTGTTTTTCGGCAGTAATCCCCGTCATTGGTTGGAACCAATGTGTAAAGTGGGTTGCACCCTTTTCAATCGCCCACTCTTTCATAACCGATGCGATTATTTTAGCGTTTTCGTGCGATAAAGGCGTGCCATTATCAATGGCTTCACGAACGGCGTTATAAGCCCCTTCTGGCAAGCGTTCTTTCATAACCTTGTCGCTGAACACCATTGAGCCGAAAATTTCAGGAATATTTACACTCATATATATCTCCGTAAATCAAAATTGCAAAATTATTCTACCATTTTGAATTGATTTTGTCAATTATTTGTCATAGACTTTATAACCAAATCAGCCGTTGCGACGTTTGTTGCGATAGCCACGTTATAAACGTTAGTAATTCGGAGCAACGCCTTAACGTCAGGGTCGTGCGGTTGGGCTTGCAAAGGGTCGCAAAAAAACACAACCAAATCAATCTCGCCCGTTGCAACCAACGCACCTATTTGTTGGTCGCCACCAAGCGGGCCTGACAAATAACCTTTTACTTTAAGCCCTGTGCTTTCTTGTATTTTTTTAGAAGTTGTCCCCGTTCCGCAAAGATTAAAATTTTGCAAAATTTCCTTGTTTTTGTTTGCCCATTCTATAATTTCTGGTTTTTTGTTGTCGTGTGCAATCAATGCTATTGTCTTTTTCATTTTCTCTCCTTTATTAAAACTTAAATAAGCCACTAAATTCGTAAACAAACTCGCCTTTTTTTAGTTGTTCTTTTAAACCTTTTTTAAGCGAATTATCTTCTGCCAACCCATCAAAATTAACTTCTGCATAGGCTTTTGGATTTATTTTATATACATAGTTAAACACGTCTAACCCACTACATTTTGCAGGAAAACGGTTATATTTTTGCCTAAACTTATAAATGTTTGAACTTTGCTTTAACACCTTTTGTAAAACAGGTGCAAAAAACCAAGTGCTTGTCGCAAAACACTTAAATTCATATTCGGGATAGCATTTTTTAAACACTTCTCGTGCTTTTTCGTAAGATTTTTGGCAATACTCATCATCAAACGATTCGTCAAACGGAATATGCACTTCAATTATAGCATCATTTGGCTGATAAATTATCTGCCAATCTTTTTTGTCTAATTTTATACTATTGTTATCCACAAGGCAAGTGCTTTCATCTATCGAGTGTCCGTAAAAATAATTATCGTCTTGATAAACTTTTGCAACAAACGAGCCTTGCTCGTCTAAACAGCCAGGGTTCCCTAAAACGTTGCCGTTTTTGTTTAAGGTTATGCCGTGCATCAAAATTTTAACTTCGCCCAAATTGTTTATAAACGCATACGCATTTAGGTTAGATTTTTTAATAACTTCAAACCTAAAACGCCCAATCCTCAATACGTTTAGGTAAATAAATGCACGATAGCACATAAAAAACTCTGTTGTAAAACAAGGCTTATTATACTTTTCGCTTGCCTCACTTATGCAAGTGTCCAACTGACAATGCGAGCGAGAGCAAATTTCTTTTTCCACACCTTTTTGCTCTAAAAGTGCAAAACTTTTTGGGATATGTGCCATTATTGGAAAAACTGAAAAAAGGTCGTATGCAAGCGTGTTTTCAGCACCTTTTGGGGCTTTTGGCAGTTCGAAACCAGCAAAAATACGCTTTTTACCAATTTTTAAAAAGAGCAAATGATACAAGATTTTTGAAAGCAAACACAAGTCTGCATTACATTGAATTTGCTTAATAGCAGAAAGCAAAATGCCATAATTTTTAGGCAAAACCGAGTATTTTTCTTGAATATTTTTAACAAAATCTTGCGTTATAAAAAATGGGATATCAGGCTCTAGCACGGCCTTTTTATAAGCCGTTTCCCAAAACTTGTTTTCCACATCAACTTTTAAGTTCAGCCTCTTAAATAATTCTTTCATACTTCCACCAACTAAATTTTAACATAAAAATAAGCAAAAATCAACCTTTTCTAAACCAAATTTTTAGGCAAAAATTCCTGTAAATACCATAACTTTTAATGTATTTTTTGCTTGACAAATATAATAAAAATGTTATACTTAATTTAATAAATAAAGTTGTTTTTTAGGTGAAAATATGAATTTATTGCATATGAAATATGCCGTTGAAGTGGCAAACACCCGTTCAATAAGCAAGGCGGCTGAAAACCTTTATACTTCACAGCCTAATTTAAGCCGTGCCATAAAATCACTTGAAAGCGAACTTAAAATTAAGATTTTTAAGCGTTCGTCAAAAGGTTTGGAAACGACTATTGAGGGGGACGAGTTTTTGCTTTATGCAAAAAATGCCCTAACCCAAATTAAAAAGATTGAGGCTATTTATGAAAACAGAAACGAGCAGAAGTTAAGGCTTTCTGTTTGCGTGCCAAGGGCAAGTTATTTTTCCTATGCTTTTTCAGAATTCGCAAAAGAACTTAACAGTGGGACAAGTGCCGAAATCGTTTATAAAGAAGCCAACTCTATGCAAGCCATTATAAGCGTTGTTAAGGAAGAATATGATTTAGGTATTGTTAGGTATCAAAGTTCGTTTGAAAAGTATTTTAACACCCTTTTTGAGGAAAAGAAACTTAACTTTGAAGTGCTTAACGATTTTTCTTACGTTTTAGCCGTTAATAAAAACAATCCGCTTGCTAAAAAGGATAAGATTGAGGCAGAAGACCTTGCAAACTTTATAGAAATCACGCATGGCGACCCTTACGTGCCGTCTTTACCACTTATCGACGTTAAAAGGGCTGAACTATCAGAGTTTAGTAAAAATCGTATAATGGTGTTCGAGCGTGGCGTGCAGTTTACCCTTTTAGAACAAGTGCCAAACACTTTTATGTGGGTTTCCCCTATCCCAAAGGACTTGCTTGATAAGTATAACTTGGTTGAAAAGAAATGTGATTTTAATACCAAAGTATATAAGGATATTTTGATTTATAGAAAGAAATATCATTTAACCAAACTCGATAACGATTTTATAAGTAAAATCGTTGAGGCGAAAAACAAATATTTTAACAATTAATCATTTTAGGAGGCGTTATGAGAGTTTTTGACACAAAAGTACAAAGATTAAAGTATAAAGTATTAAAAGAAGTGGCACGTTTTGCTTGGGAAGGCACGCTAACCGAAAATATCGTTAATATCCCTAAAATTATCGTTCCGGGAAAGAAAGCGA
The DNA here is from genome assembly GCA_904502225.1 of uncultured Clostridia bacterium. Classification (GTDB taxonomy): domain Bacteria; phylum Bacillota; class Clostridia; order Christensenellales; family Borkfalkiaceae; genus UBA1259. The sequence continues at coordinate 25,491 of CAJGDO010000015.1, read as the reverse complement.
CTATGCGTTGCTGTATTTATAAAGAACAAGCAATTGTGAACGAAAGAATTAAACTTGCCTTGGGTGGCAACCCTGAAAATAAAAACGTTATTGAAGTTATAGATATTGCGTGCGATGAATGCCCTATGGGCGGATATGAAGTGACCGATGCTTGCCGTGGCTGTTTGGCAAGGCGTTGCATAGGCGTTTGCAAAAAAGGGGCTATCACGGTTGACGCAAACCAAAAAGTTCATATCGATAAAGAAAAATGCGTGGAATGTGGGCTTTGTGCAAAGGTTTGCCCTTACAGTGCAATTATAAACCACAAACGCCCTTGCGAAAAAGCCTGCAAGGTCAAAGCCATTTCTATGGATGAAAACAAGGCTGCAAAAATTGATGATGAAAAGTGCATTGCTTGCGGGGCGTGCGTTTACCAATGCCCTTGGGGTGCAATAAACGATAAGTCTTACATATTAAAGGTAATCGACTTAATTAAAAACAGCAACAACAACCAAAACTACCCTGTTTATGCAGTTGTTGCACCTGCCATTGCCAGCCAATTTGTTTATGCTGAACTTGGGCAAGTTTTAACGGGTATTAAAAAACTTGGTTTTTATGATATTGTTGAAGCAGCACTCGGTGCTGACATTGTTGCTTTATCAGAGGCAAAAGAACTTGCTGAAAAAGGCTTTTTAACAAGTTCGTGTTGCCCAGCATTTGTGTCTTACGTTAAAAAGAAATTCCCTGACCTATCACAATATATTTCGCACAACCTATCGCCTATGGCAACCATTGCAAAGAAGATTAAAGAACACCAACCAAATGCTAAAGTTGTGTTCATTGGGCCTTGCACGGCAAAGAAAATGGAAATTCAACAAGAAGACGTTGCACCTTTCGTTGACGTGGTTATAACCTTTGAAGAGTTGCAGGCCTTATTTGATAGCAAAGATATTATGCTTGCCGAGTTAGAGAACGAAAACATTAAAAACGCATCGTATTACGGCAGAATTTTTGCAAGAAACTGCGGGCTTTCAGAAGCCGTTGCACAAGGCTTAAAAGAAAAGGGCATTGATAACTTTGACCTTAAAGCAGTGCCTTGCGACGGTATAGAAGCGTGCAGAGTTGCCCTACTAAAAGCATCAAAGAAAATGCTTGACGGAAACTTTATTGAAGGTATGGCCTGTCAAGGCGGTTGTATCGGCGGTGCAGGTTGCTTAACCCACGGCGAAACTAATAAGATTAAGGTTGACAAGTTTGGCAAGGACGCTAACTTTACTGCAATCTCTGACGCCGTAAACTCAATGGATGACTAATATAATTAAAATTTAAAACATAAAAACGGGAACAGTTTTTGTTCCCGCTTTTTATTTTTGTTTAATTTGTTTTTTTCGTTTTATATTAAACCTATCATAAGGTTGCAAGCAAGCACTATTAAAACTAATGCGATTGGATAAGTTGATGCATAAGCACCTGCAACGTCATCAGTTTCAGCAGTTGCTATTAATGAGCCAAGTGCTGGGGTAGAAGTCATACCACCCGTGATTGAACCAAGGTTGTTAAGTAATGGCATTTTTAAGAGTTTGCCACCGATAAAGTAGCCTACAATCATAGGCACCATTGTCATAGCAACGCCACCGCCAAAGCCCCAAGCAATAATTCCTGCATCGCCTTCAACTGCATCGATAAGGCTTACACCACCTTCAACACCTGCACCGATTAAGAATAACATTAAACCTAATTCTTTTAATGCTTTAAGGGTTGTTTCTGGAATTTCAAGTGAAAGTTTGCCAATTCTGCCAAAGTGACCGAATACTAGGCACATAATAAGAACGCCACCTGTTGTTCCAAGTGAGAACACTGCACCAGCAAATAGCGGAATTTTAATTGCACCTAAAATCAAACCGCTTACAACTGCAAGTGCAAGGGCTGTAAAACCAAAGTCATCGCACTTAAAGAGTTTTGACTTATCAAGTGTTTTTTCTGATTGCTCTATTACGTCTGGCTTTAAGAAACTTCTTTCTTTTGCCATATCGCTCTTTAAGATTTTTGGCATAAGTTGAACGAAGAGCACAACACCGATAACGCCAAATGGATATGCAACTGCGTGGCCGATTGTGACAAGCGTGTCAACTTCGCCTTTAATTTTCATTGCCTCAATAGCCGCAGAATAACCTGGGGTTGAAGTTAACGCACCAGATAGAACACCTGACCAAAAATCAGAGCCGTATGGTGAAATAAATACGAACAATACTGCAACAGCCGTTCCCACAACGATGATAGAAATACCTAAAAATATGTAAGTCTTAAAATTTTTCTTTAAGTCTCTAAAGAATTTAGGGCCTGCAATAAAGCCAACCGAACCAACGAATAAAACTAAACCGATGTTTGAAATAGCAGATTTATAATATGCTGTGTTTTTTGTTGCACTGTCTAAATGAAGAACGCCTAAAATTGGCATATCATTTGGAATATATGTACATAAAACACCAAAAGCGATTGCAACTAAAAATACGCCCGCTGTTCCTAAAGAAACGCCTTTGATATTTATTTTGCCTAAAAGATAACCGAGTGCAGTTATAACGAATATACCAAACAATAATGAAGATAACCCGAAAATGCTATCTACACCTTTTTCGCTTTGAGTTGCATTATAGCCACACCAAGCAAAAATTGCAAGAACAACGACAACAACTAATGCTGTCCAAAGCCATTTTAGGCTTTTTTTGTTTTGTTTTTCCAACATAAATTTTCTCCTACGTATAATATATGAATGTAATTAAAATTTAGAAACAAGTTGGGCAGTATACACTACCCAACGAAGTTTATAAGCATTGTGAATTTAAGGATTAGAAACGAGCAGAACAAGGCAACGAGGAATTTTTGGACAAGATAGACCTTGTTTGGTCATCGAGGTCAAAAATTACGAAGTTAACAATGTTATGCGAAGTTTATAAGCCTTAATATTTAAGGATTAGAAACGAGTTGCAGTAGGCTCGACCAAGCAAAAGGGTGAGATAAACCTTTTTGGTTATCGAAGTCTTTTGCTTGGGCAGTAAACGACCTGCAACGAAGTTTATAAGCCTTAAATGGCTGGTTGTTTTGTGTAATTTGGCAATAATTGTGGAGAAAGTTTAGTTGGGTTGAGGCCTGCTTTTTTAAGTTCAGCATCAAACTCTTTAACGTGGTCTAAAGTCATTTCCTTAACAACAACGTCTTTATAAATCTTACCAACGCTCTTACCAGCATTTCTGCCGAATACGATAATATCAAGCAAACTGTTGCCCATAAGTCTGTTTCTGCCGTGAATACCCCCAACGGCTTCGCCAGCGACGAAAAGGTTTGGAACAGTTGTGCTCATACCGTCTGCACTAATATCTAAACCACCGTTTTGATAGTGAAGTGTTGGATATACAAGGATAGGTTCCTTTCTAATATCGATACCATACTTGATGAACATACGAAGCATTGCAGGAATTCTCTTTTCGATTGTTCCTTCGCCATGGATAATGTCAATCATTGGGGTATCAAGCCATACACCTTCGCCGTCAGTGGTCTTAATGCCGTTATCACGCTTTTTACATTCTCTAATGATAGAAGATGCAGTCACGTCTCTAGTTTCAAGAGAGTAAACGAATGCTTTACCGTCTTTATTAACGAGTTGAGCACCAAGTGAACGGACTTTTTCGGTCACCAATGCACCAAAGATTTGGGTTGGTTCAGCAACGCCAGTTGGGTGATATTGGAGAGTGTCTGCATAAAGAAGTTTTGCACCTGCCCTATAACCTAAAACCAAGCCGTCAGCCGTTGCACCATAGTGGTTAGAAGTTGGGAAACCTTGATAGTGAAGTCTGCCAGCACCACCTGTTGCGATTACAACAGTTTTTGCCTTTGCAACGTAAATATCTTTGGTTTCCATATTCATTAAAACAGCACCGCAAGCCTTACCTTCGGTATCTTTAATGATTTCGATTGCAGAAGTGAAGTCAACAACAGGAATTCCCCTATTTAAAACTTCATCACGAAGAGTTCTCATAATTTCAGCACCCGAGTAGTCCTTACAAGCGTGCATTCTCTTTCTAGAAGTACCGCCACCGTGCGTTGTAATCATTGTGCCGTCAGCATCTTTATCGAACATAACGCCTAAATCGTTAAGCCATCTAATAGCATCTGGTGCTTCGGTGACAAGTTTGTAAAGTAATTCGTGTTTAGCGGCAAAGTGACCACCACCAAAAGCATCGAGATAGTGGGTTGCTGGTGAATCGTTTGGCTTATCAGCCGCTTGAATACCGCCTTCTGCCATCATAGTGTTGGCGTCGCCAATACGAAGTTTGGTGACCATCATAACCTTTGCACCAGCGTTATCTGCTTCAATAGCACAAGAAGAACCAGCACCACCGCCACCGATAACTAAAACATCAACGTCATAGTCAGGTTTAGTTAGGTCGATATCCATATCTAAAACTCTTGATTTACCTTGTAAAAGGTCAGCAAGTTCGTGGAGAACTTTTCCGCCCTTATTTTGACCAACTTTTAATTCTTCGTAAGCACTTTCGATATAGTCAGGGTGATTTTCTTTTAAAACAGTTTGTTTTTCTTCTGCACTCATTCTTGCGAACAAGCTAGAAAGTCTTTCTTGTCTTGACTCTTCAACCTTTTTAATAGATTCTAATTGTTCGTTAGTGTAATTATAATCGTACATTTCTCTACCCTCCTTACTTTTCAATATCTCTATTGTTATAGAGTTCTTTAAGTTCTTCAATAGGCTTATTCATAAGCGTTTCGATAAGTTCTTTATAAACGCCTTCGTCAATTTCCTTAACCCTATCTAAAACGTGTTGAGACTTTGGTGCGATATACTTGCCGTAAATTCTTCTTGAAAGTTCAGCAACTTGTGGGTGAGAAATACCTGCTGGGCAACGTGAAGAGCAAACGCCACACATTACGCAGTCAAAAGATTCTTCTGCACAGTTAGCAAAGTCGCCACGTTGAGCGTATGCAATGTATTGCATAACTTTAAGACCTTGCGTACAAGCCTTTGTACAAGCATTACAGCCAACACAAGCATAAATTTCTGGATATAATTGCATCATAACCATTTCTGACGTCTTAACAGTTTCAATATCGTAAACTTGCTTAACAAGTGGGAAGAAAGGAAGTGTTGCAACGTACATATTGTCTTCAACCTTTTGTTGGCAAGCAAGACAAGCGTGCAATTCTCTATCCCCTTTAATACGATAAATAGTTGAGCAAGCACCACAGAAACCGTTTCTGCAACCGCAACCACGAACTAATTGATAGCCAGCATATTCTAATGCTTTCATAATAGTTAAACTTTCAGGTACTTCGTATTTTTTACCGAAAAAATAAACGTTAACTTTGTTTTCCATTTTAATTCTCCTTATTAATATTCATCTGGAAGTGCGTCTAATTGGTCCATTCTAAATACAGGACCGTCTTTACAAACGTATTTTGAACCTACGTTGCAACGTCCGCATTTGCCGATGCCACATTTCATTCTTAACTCTAAAGTGGTATAAACTTGTTTTTTATCAAAACCGAGTTCGCCCAAGCCTTGAAGAGTAAACTTAATCATAATTGGTGGCCCGCATAAAACTGCAGTCTTGTTTGGCTCAAAGCCAAGTTCTTTTACGTAAGTTGGAACAAAGCCAACGTGTCCGTCCCACCCTTCTTGTTCTCTATCTATGGTCAAGTGTACGTTTATGCTACTGTCAGCAACCCACTCGTCAATAATTTCTTTATAGAAAACCAAATCATCTTTACTTCTTGAACCGTAAACAATATCAACCTTGCCGTAGTTTGCTCTGTTATCTCTAACGTAGTTAATAACCGAACGAACAGGTGCTAAACCGATACCGCCGGCTATAAAGAGCATATCTTGACCCTTAAATTCGGTTTCAACAGGGAAGCCGTTTCCGTAAGGTCCACGAACAGTGATTTGTTGGCCGACTTCTGCCGCGTGCAACCAACTTGTCACACAGCCACACTTTTTGATTGAAAATTCAACGTATTCGGTGTTTGTTGGTGAAGATGTGATTGAAAAAAGTGCTTCGCCTATGCCTGGCATTGAAAGCATTGCACATTGACCAGGCTTATGTATGAAAGGCTTTTTCCCGTCAAGCGTTAAAACTCTAAAAGTCTTAACGTCTGGCGTGTCTTGTCTAATATCCGTTATAACGCATACGTTTGGAATTAAAGGTTCTTTAATATTATTCATCATCTTTTCCTCCTAGCGTTTTCATAACCTTAACGATATTCATTGAGATTGGGCATTTTGCAACGCATCTGCCACAGCCAACGCAACTGAACATTCCGTCGTTATTTGTTGGGAAATATACAAGTTTATGCATAAATCTTTGGCGGAAACGCTCTAATTGAGTTAATCTTGGTTGACCTGCACTCATCTTTGTAAAGTCTGAATACATACAAGAGTCCCAGCATCTAAATCTTTCAACACCCGTTTTGGTTTTGAAATCTTTTATATCATAGCATTGACAGGTTGGGCAAACGAATGTGCAAGTTCCACAACCCAAGCACGACTCTGAAAGAGTTTTCCATTCAGGGCGATTAAAGAACTCGTCCGTCTTATCTTTGCCAAATGCATCTGCTTTAAGGTCTTTTAAAGGAAGTTTATTTAAGATTTCCTTAATTTTTTGTTGTTCTTCTTTAACAACGTCATCATTGCAATCTTCTAAAACGCCAAGTTTTTCTATAAGTGCTTTACCCTTTTCAGTCTTGCCGTCTAGATATAAAGCGTCGTTTGTTTTATAGCAAACAATATCGCCTTCTGGCATAGATGCATCAATGCCGAAAGTTTGGCAGAAACACGTTTCGCTTGGTTTTGAGCAAGCCATTGAAACGATAATGCCGTGTTCACGCCTGTTTTGATAATAACTATCCACAGGTTCAGCAAGGAACACTTTATCTAAAACTTCAATACTCTTAACGTCGCACGCTCTAACGCCAAAAATAACAAAATCTTCGGTTTCTGAACGGGTGTCTGTTATTTCAATGCTCTTTCCCGCTGTCTTAAACGCCATAAGCGTTTCAGTTTGAGGGAAGAAAAAGTCTTTTGCACTTCTATCCGTCTTTAACGCATCGCTCATTACCATTCCGTCGCTAAATTCTTTATAAGCGACTCTGCCTTTTTCAAGGTCAACAGGAATATAAAGTTTTGCGTTTTTAGAAATTTCATTAAAAAGGGCGTTTGAATTAGATAATAAACATTTCTTCATAATTATTTATCCCCCTTATTAACAGCATCGATAGGCTCAATATCTTCTTTGGTGTAATTAACAAGTGGTGCACGTGAGCCAACTTCTTCACCCGCTTGATATTCGCCATAGAATTCGTTTATATCCTTAATAAACTTTCTGTTGAGCAAGTGAAGTGGGATATGTTGTGGGCAAACCCTTGAACATTCGCCACAGTCGGTACAACGACCAGCAACGTGGAAAGCACGGATAATGTGGAACATTTGCTCTTCAAAACTGTTTGCTGGTGACTTGTTTTCAACGCCTGAATTTGGGTTGTCGAACACGCATTTTTCACAAGTACAAGCAGGGCAAGCATCACGGCACGCATTACAACGAATGCAACGTGATAATTCGTTTTGCCAGAAAGCAAATCTTTCATCAGCACTCATTTTTTCAAGTTCAGCAACTTGGTCAAAACGGTTGTTTTCAAGCGTTTCGCCCGTTTCGCCGATAAGTTCATCAAAAGCAACGTGTTTTTTGCTCTTGCAGTTTGCACAACGTTCTAATAAAAGGTCGTTTTTAGCAAGTTCTTTAACCCCGTCGTAAAGGGTGTTTACCTTTATAACTTCGCTATCAGTATCAACTGAAACAATACCGTCGCCAACAGCAAGTTTAATCTTGTTAATATCAATCATACCGTCGCAAGGAATGCCAACTGCATAAACCTTTTCCCTATCAAATCTGTGTTCGGTTAAAAGTTGGTTGAAACTGTAAGTGTCGCAAGGTTTTAAGAAAACCAAAATCTTGCCTTCGTCTTTTCTCGTTTCTTTAACGAGATATTTAGAGAAGTTTGCACCACAAAAATCGCCGTAAACAAAATCTTTTTTCATTTGGTCAGCCGAAGTAAAAATTGCAGGTGTTATATCGTAAGAAAAATCACCGTTTTTCCAGCCTAAAACACGGCTAACAATACCATCATTTAAAAGTTTTTCTGCTTTTTCAATAAGCACGGAACGAGTTATCTTTTGCATCTTAAATCCTCCAACCTCTTATTTTCGCCAAGAGCGGTGACCTTTTGGACAAAGTCGTTCATAACAGAAGCAAACTTTGCACCTTCGGCAGCAGAAACCCATTCAACACGGGTTCTTTCCTTTTCAATGCCAAGGTAATCTAACATAGAGAATAATAATGCCATTCTTCTTCTGGTGAAATAGTTTCCAGAAGTATAGTGACAGTCCCCTGGGTGGCAACCACATAAAATTACGCCGTCTGCACCACGTTGGAAAGCACGAAGAATAAACATAGGGTTTACTCTACAAGAGCAAGGAACTCTTATAATCTTAACGTCAGCAGGATAACTTAACCTGTTGCTACCAGCAAGGTCTGCACCTGCATAAGAACACCAGTTGCAACAAAAAGCAACTATTTTTGGTTTAAATTCATTTACTTGCATATTGCATCCACCTCTGCCATAATTTGTTTAGTTGCAAATCCTTTAAGGTCCATAGCACCAGAAGGGCAAGCAACCGTACAAGCACCACAGCCTTGACAAATCGCTTCGTTGACACTTGCAACTCTGCGAATAAGCGTCGTTCTGTTTGGTCCTCTAAATTCTTTATCCATATAAGTAATTGCACCGTATGGGCAAACTCTTTCACAACTTGAACAGCCGTTGCACATCATTTCATCAGAGTGAGCAACACAAGGGTTTCCCGTCAACTTGTCTTTTGCTAAAAGTCCGATAACCTTTGCTGCCGCAGCACCTGCTTGCGAAACGGTTTCTGGAATATCTTTTGGACCTTGGCAAGCACCTGACAAGAACACGCCAGCCGTTGGGCTTTCAACAGGACGAAGTTTTGGGTGTGCTTCGGTAAAGAAGTCGTTTGTATCCATACTTGCAGTAAGCATTGTTGCAAGTGGCCTTGCAGATTTATCTGGTTCAATTGCCGCTGCAAGAACAACCAAGTCTGCATCAATCTTAATTTGTTTATTTGCAATAAGGTCAGAGCCTTGAACAACGAGTTTGTCACCTTCTGGGCTTACCTTACCTACCATACCTTTTATATAATGTACGCCGTAATCTTCAACCGCTCTTCTATAGAACTCATCAAAGTTCTTACCAGGTGTTCTAACGTCGATATAGAAAACGTAAACGTCGGTATCAGGGTATTTATCCCTTGTGAGCATTGCGTGTTTTGCAGTGTACATACAGCAGATTTTAGAGCAATATTCCTTGCCCTTTTCTGCACAGGAAGAACAACGTGAGCCTACGCATTGAACGAAAACCAAGGTGTGTGGGTGTTTGTTGTCTGATGGACGCAAAAGTTTACCCGCAGTTGGGCCGGCAGCGTTCATAAGACGTTCAAATTCTAACGAAGTGATAACGTCTTTGCTTTGACTATAAGCATACTCGTCAAACTTGTCCATACTGATTGGGTTAAAGCCTGTTGCAACCACGATTGCACCGTACTTTTCTTCAATGAACTCATCTTTTTGGGTGTAATCAATAGCCTTTGCAGTACATACCTTTGAGCAAACGCCACATTTACCCGTCTTTAACATTGTGCAGTAATCAGCATCGATTGTTGCAACCTTTGGAACGGCTTGTGCAAAAGGAATATAGATAGCCCTTTTAGTATCCATACCAAGGTTAAAGTCGTTTGGAACTTTCTTTTGTGGGCATTTTTCAGTGCAAAGTCCACAACCCGTACAAACGTCTTCTTTAACAAACCTTGCTTTCTTTTTAATCTTAACGTCAAAGTTGCCAACAAAACCCTTAACTTGTTCAACTTCACTATAAGAGAAGATGCGGATTTTTTCGTGTTGTGCAACGTCAACCATTTTTGGTGTCAAAATACAAGCCGCACAGTCGAGTGTTGGGAAGGTTTTATCAATTTGAGCCATCTTGCCACCGATTGTTGGCTTCTTTTCAACGATATCAACTTCAAAGCCAGCATCAGCAATGTCAAGTGCAGTTTGGATACCTGCAATACCGCCACCAATAACGAGTGCACGCTTTGTCACAGGGCTTTCACCCGGTAAAAGTGGTGCGTTAAGGTTTACTTTTGCGATAGCAGTTCTGCCCAAAACAACAGCCTTTTCAGTTGCTTCTTCAATATCTTTATGTATCCAAGAGCATTGTTCACGAATGTTTGCAATTTCCACCATATAAGGGTTTAAGCCCGCAGCAGCAGCCGTTTTTCTAAAGGTTGCTTCGTGCATTCTTGGCGAACAAGAGCAAACTACAATGCCTGTTAAGTTGTGTTCTTTAATAGCCTCTTTAATAAGTTGTTGACCTGCTTGAGAACACATATATTGGTAATTTGCCGAGTGGACAACGCCTGGTTCGTTTTTAAGAACTTCTGCAACCTTTTGAACGTCAACGGTTGCGGCGATATTACTACCACACCAGCATACAAATACGCCTATTCTTTGCATTATTTTTCTCCTTTACTTTGTGTATTTTCTAAATGCACTGACGATAGCCTGTTGTGGCATATCTTCATCTAATAAATCTGGAAGTTGGTCAGGCTTTAAGTGATTATTACCTTGTGCCCTAACTGCTTCAAGACGAACTGCTTCGATTAACTTTGCAGGTTCAACACCCCTTGGGCATCTATCCACACAAGCAAAGCAGGTTAAACAACGATAAATTGATTTTGATTTTAAAAGTGGTTCAATGTCGCCACTTTCCACCATGTATACGAATTGATGTGGGTGATATTCCATTTCATCGTAAGCAGGGCAAGTTCCCGAACATTTACCGCATTTCATACACTTTCTTGGATTAACGCCACTGCGACGAATAATTTCGTCACATACCTTTTTATTATCCATTTCCATTTGTACTTACTCCTTTACGCCTAACGCCTCTGCAAGAATTTCGGTTATGTAAACAACCGGAATATCTGCACCGTTCTTTTTTAAGTTATATAAGCAAAGTGGGCAAGCCGTGATAATCATTTCAGCACCCTTTTGCTTTGCGTTATCAACTACCTTTTGGCTTTTTGCTTTTGCTAAATCTTTGCTTTCTAATGCGATATATCCACCACAGCATTCGTTTCTGTATGAATAAATCACTGGTTCAGCACCAATCGCCCTTATCAAGTCCTCAATAATGGTTGGATTTTCAACGTCATCCATTGCCATAACCTTGCCAGGTCTTAACAACAAGCATCCGTAGTATGCAGCGATTTTTTTGCCTGTAAGTGGATTGACAACCTTTTCTTTAATTTTATCAAACCCGATTTTATCTCTTAAAAGTTCAAGATAATGTATAACTTCGGTTTCGCCGTTGTAAGTTTCTGGGGCGATATAGTTGTTCACGTGGCTTGCTGATTCGCCATTATCTTTCATCATTTGGTTTGTTTGCTTTAACACGTTGTGGCAAGCCGAACAAACTGAAACTAAAGGTTGATTTTTCTTGTTTGCCTCGCTTAAAGCACGCACTGATGAAAGTTTGGTTGCAAGTTCATCTTTACTCGTGGTAAAAACGCCACCGCAACATTGCCATTCTTTAATTTCTTCAAGTTCAACGCCCAAAACTTCTGCACACTTTCTTGCATATTTATCAAGGTCTTTTGCTTTGGTCTTTAACGTACAACCAGGAAAATAACTTGCTTTCATATTTTTTCCTTTTCTCCTTAAACCATTTTTTCAGGGTGGAAAACTTCATCGAATTTTTCCGCTGTTAAGAAACCTAATTCTACACACGCTTCTTTTAATGAAACGCCGTCCTTATACGCCTTTTTAGCCGTCTTTGCAGCGTTTTCATAACCAATGTATGGATTTAATGCTGTGACAAGCATTAAAGAGTTGTGTAAATTGTGGTTCATTTTTTCTCTATTTGCACTGATGCCAACGGCACAGTTTACGTTGAATGAAACGATTGCTTCTGCTAATAACCTTGCTGATTGCAAGAAGTTGTAAATACAAACAGGCATAAATACGTTTAGTTCAAAGTTGCCTTGTGATGCAGCCATACCAACTGCAACGTCATTACCCATAACTTGAACGGCAACCATTGTCACCGCTTCGCATTGGGTTGGGTTTACCTTACCTGGCATAATTGATGAGCCTGGTTCATTTTCTGGAATAAAGATTTCCCCTAAACCGTCTCTTGGTCCACTTGCAAGCCATCTAACGTCGTTAGCAATCTTCATCATATCGCAAGCAAGTGCTTTAATCGCACCGTGAGCGAACACGATTTCATCTTTACTTGTCAAAGCGTGGAATTTATTGCCAGCCGTTGTGAACGCCTTGCCCGTGATAGCAGAAACTTTTTCAGCAACCAAAGTGTCAAAGCCTTTTGGTGCGTTTAAGCCCGTGCCAACAGCCGTTCCGCCAAGTGCAAGTTCTGATAAAGGTTTGATTGCAAGTTTAAGAAGTTCAACGTCACGCTCTAAACTCGTTCTCCAACCACTGATTTCTTGGCTGAAAGTAATTGGGGTTGCATCTTGAAGGTGCGTTCTACCACATTTAACAACGCCTTGGTGGTCGTCTTCTAAACGCTTGAAGGTGTTGATTAAATCTTGAACGGCAGGGATAAGTTTATCTTCAACTGCAATAACTGCTGATATGTGCATAGCAGTTGGGAAAGTATCGTTTGATGATTGACTCATATTGATATCGTCGTTTGGGTGCAAAATCTTTTCCCCAGCGATTTCGTTTCCACGATTTGCAATAACTTCGTTTGCGTTCATGTTTGATTGCGTGCCAGAACCAGTTTGCCAAACAACAAGTGGGAAATGCCCGTTCAAGTCGCCACTGATAACTTCATCACACGCTTTTGAAATTGCCGAAAGTTTTTTATCGGTCATCTTTTCTGGTTTAAGCACGTTGTTTGCTTCTGCTGCCGCCTTTTTAAGAATACCGAAAGCCTTGGTAATTTCTCTTGGCATAATTTCAATACCAACGCCAATTTTAAAGTTCTCCGAAGAACGTTGAGTTTGTGCCGCCCAATACCTGTCTGCAGGCACTTTCATTTCACCCATAGAATCGTGTTCAATACGATAGTCCATAATCTTTTTTTCTCCTTGAATTTGTAAAAATTTATAATATTAATTTAGAATAAATTACTCTACTCCACCATTATTGGAATTATATTATAACAAAATATAGCCATTTTGTAAATTATTTACTTTACTTATTTAATATCTTTTTTTCATAACGGTATATCATTTTTGTTATATAAGCCTTGTTTTTATTGGCTTTATTCCTTTTTAATAACTTTTTTGGTGGGTTTAAGCAATTTTTATATAATTTTGTTGCTAATATTTTAGGCTTGTGATACAATAATTATTACAATAAAAATGTTAAAAATTAACAAAAGTTGGTAGTATAGTACAAAATGAGTAAAAAGTTGAGTTTTAACAACGGAATAAGCGACGGGCTCCCTATCGGGCTTGGGTATTTATCGGTGTCGTTTGCCTTTGGTGTGCAAGCGAGCATATTAGGCATTCCTTTTTATATGAGTTTGTTTATTTCTATGACCAACCTTACTTCTGCTGGCCAACTTGCTGGGCTTACGGTAATTGCATCGCTCGGCACTTTTTTGGAAATTATTTTAACCCAACTTATAATAAATTCAAGGTACTTTTTAATGAGTTTAACCCTTTCGCAAAAGGTGGATGAAAGTTTTTCTATCGGGCAAAGATTTTTTCTTTCGGCATTTGTCACTGACGAGATTTTTGCCGTTGCCTCTAACAAGCGTGGGCTCATCAACAAAAAGTACTTTTTCGGGCTTGTGATTTTGCCTTATATTGGTTGGGCAACGGGCACGCTTTTGGGTGCGGTTGCAGGCTCTTCACTTCCCGTTCAAATAACCAATGCTTTGGGGATTGCTCTTTACGCTATGTTTATTGCAATCATAATTCCGCCAGCCATTTCGGTTAAAGGCGTTTTGCCTTGTGTTTTAATGGCAACGGCGTTGAGTTCGGCATTTTATTTTATCCCGATTTTCGCCAACCTTCCAAACGGATTTAGATACATTATAAGTGCAGTGGTTTCGGCACTTATAACGGCATACTTCTTCCCTATCGCACAAGAAGAAAATAACAAAAATTGTCAAAAGGAGGGTGATTAGATGGACCTACTTAAAATGTTTCTAATGATTCTCTCGATGGCAGGCGTCACCTACCTTATAAGAATGTTGCCACTTGTTTGTTTTAGAAAAAAAATACGCTCAAAATATCTTTTAAGCGTGCTTTATTATATCCCTTACGCCGTTTTATCGGCTATGACTTTTCCATATATTTTATACTCGACGGGCAATTTTTACACCGCACTTATCGGCACGGTTGTCGCAGTTGTTTTGGCGGTGTTTAAGCGTTCACTTTTAACGGTTGCCATATTTGCTTGCCTAACGGTTTTTGGTTGTGGATTTATCTTTTTTTAGGCTGAATTTTCCACACAAATTATTGTTGAGTTTTTGAAAGAAAAAACCAAGAAATAAGATTAAAAAAAGTATCAAAATCAACCAATAAAATGCACCCATAAAATAAGGCAGAACGCTTGAAAAACCCACTAGTTTTGCTGGCGAAAAATAGTTCATAAAAAAGTAAGGGAAATTTTCACCCCGTCCAAAATCAAGGTTAATAAAAAACAAAATTGAAGTTAAAATCAAATAAATTATAGGCGGTATTAATGTGTAAAATATCGCCTTTTTATTTATCAAAAATCGTTGTTTTTGAATTGCAAAATCGCACAGCACAAGGGCGGGTGTAATAGCGTGTGTTAAAATTCCGCTTATCGACCAAGCATGATAACTTTTGTCGGCAAAAGGCCCTAAAAAACAGCAAAACATAAGTGCCGTTAAAGTGATGCAAACGGTGAAAATATACTTGCAAAAAAACACGCTTTCTTTGTGCTTTTTTGCAAAGGGCAAAATCGACAAAAAGTAAATTATTATAACCCAAATATTTGACTGGTTTGTAAAGTATAACAGCCGTTTTGTCCAGTGCGAATAGCCATCGTATTGAGCGTTAATTAAGCATAAAAAAATACCCGTTAAGCCACTTAAAATGATTAAAATAGCAAGCGGTTTTTCGGTTTTATTTTGTTTAAAGTTAGGCAATTTATCCATAAAAAATTTTTAAAATAGTATTTGTGAAAAAGCAAATAAAATACGCTAAAAGGGTTTAAGTTTTAGCAAAATTGCTTAACCTATTTTATCTTTTTATAATAATGTTTAGAAAAAATTATATATAAGGCAAAAATTTTGTGTAAAATTAACTTGTCAAAATGCTTTTTTGTGGTGTATAATTATATAAAATTAGATTTTGGAGATAAATTATGGACGCAAACAAAAGACCTGAAAATATGGAAAGAATTACAACAGTTGAACTTGCAAACAAGTTTATTGATGAACAAGTTAAACTTATCAAAGAACAAGTTGGCGACAAAAAAGTTTTGCTCGCTCTCTCTGGCGGGGTGGACAGTTCGGTTGTCGCAGCACTTTTAATTAAGGCTATCGGCAAACAGTTGGTTTGCGTGCACGTTAACCACGGGCTTATGAGAAAGGGCGAAAGCGAACAAGTTATTGAAATTTTCCAAAAAGGTCTTGATGCGAACTTGGTTTATATTGACGCAACAGAACGTTATTTAGAAAAACTTAAAGGTATTACCGACCCTGAAACTAAAAGAAAAATTATCGGTGCTGAATTTATCCGTATTTTTGAAGAAGAAGCAAGAAAACTTCAAGGCATTGAATTTTTAGCACAGGGCACTATCTATCCTGATATTATTGAAAGTGACGGCGTTAAAGCACACCACAACGTTGGCGGTCTTCCTGAAGACTTGCAATTTGAATTGGTTGAACCTGTTAAACTTTTATATAAAGATGAAGTTAGAGTTGTTGGTTATGCATTGGGCTTACCAAAGAGCATGGTTGCACGCCAACCATTCCCTGGCCCAGGCCTTGGCGTTAGATGTCTTGGCGAAATCGAAAGAGAAAGGCTACACGCTCTCCGTGAATCAGACGCTATTTTAAGAGAAGAATTTGACAATGCTGGCTTAACCGACAAGGTTTGGCAATTCTTTACCGTTGTTCCTGACTTCCGTTCAACCGGTGTCAGAGACGGCAAACGTGTTTTTGACTGGCCTGTAATTATCAGAGCGGTAAACACTGTTGATGCAATGAGTGCAACCGTTCCGGAAATCGACTGGACAGTGTTAAAGAAAATCACCGACAGAATTTTAAGTGAAGTTAAGGGCGTTTGCAGAGTGTTATACGACCTCTCACCTAAAGCCCCAGCAACAATCGAGTGGGAATAATAAATTAAAAAAATAAACGGACTTGAAATCAAGTCCGTTTTTATTTTTCTATTTTTGTTTTATTTTTTTACGTTTACTATAATAATCCCCGAAATCGCACCGATTATGGCAGTGAAGATTAAATCGAACAAAAAGTTTTGGTTAAACGCTGAAGTTCCACAAAACAAGGAAAATAGCGAGTAAGTGACAATGGTTGAAAAAAGTGCCAAAACGCCACCCTTAACAAGCCCGCCACTGCCACGGACATTAAAAGAACAACCCAAAAAAATTGCCAAAATTTTTATAAACTGGTTTACGGCTTTAATGACGCCGTTGTTAAAAATTGTGAAGTTGCAAATTCCCGCAAACAACAAAACGCCCACAAGCGTTATAATAACCGCCGTCAGCCCGCCTTTGATAATGCCAGAAAAAAAGCCCACTTTCTCACTCATAATAAAAACCCCACATACAAACTAATAAATTGTATGTGGGGAATTTGTTTTTTATGCTAATATTATTCAGCAGTCTTTTCTTCTTTGTCTTCCTTTTTCTCTGTTCTTGGTTTAGCAGGTGCTGTTTGATAAATTGCACCCTTGTCAAACTTAACGAAAGAGTTTTCTTGACCTTCCATACCGGTCTTTAAAACGAAAGTGTTTTCAGCATCGTTGATTTCAGCAACGTATCCACAAACGCCACCAATAGTTTTAACCTTGTCGCCAATTTGGATACCGTTTACCATTTCTTGTGCTTGTTTTTGTTTTTTCTTGTTTGAATAACTTGACCAAACGAATAAGCCGATAATTGCAACCATTAAAACAACTATCATAACGTAAGAAGTCCAGTCTTGTGCTAATAATAAATTTAACATATTTGCTCTCCTTTTTATTTTCTATTATATTGTAAATTATTTTTTAGTATAAATCAAGTGTTTTTGTATTTTTTTTGCCCTAACTTAAATTTTAGGATAGGTATTGCCCGTTTTCTTGTAAAATTCTTGTCTAAATTCGGTAAAAGAATCTTGCAAAATGGCCTCCCTCATCTCACGCATAAGTCTGTTTAGATAAGAAATGTTATGCAAACTTATCATCATTGCACCCATCATTTCGTTCACGTTTATCATATGCCTTAAGTAAGCCTTGGTGTAATTTTGACAGCAATAGCAATCGCATTTAGGGTCAAGTGGCGTAAAATCTTCTTTATAAGCCCCATTTCTAACCACAACTTTTCCGTTTTCGGTTAAAGCCGTTCCGTTTCTGCCAACTCTTGTTGCAAGCACGCAGTCAAACATATCGATACCACGCATAACCCCTTCAACCAAACAGTCAGGACTGCCAACGCCCATTAAATAGCGTGGAATATGGGTTGGGTAATGCTCGTATAAATCGTCCATAATTTCATACATAAGTGGTTTTGGCTCGCCAACCGAAAGCCCACCGATTGCAATACCGTATTTAGCATAAGGTATGGTTTCTTTAAGACTTTGTTTCCTTAAATCTTTATACATATTGCCTTGCACGATTGGGAATAAGGCTTGCTCTGGGTTTTGGTGCTTGATATAACACCTATCAAGCCACTTCAGCGTCCTTTCAAAAGCCACTTTTGACTCTTTATAGTCAGCACCATAAGGCGAACATTGGTCAAACGCCATTATAATGTCTGCACCAAGGTTGTTTTCAATTTCAATCGCCTTTTCAGGTGTGATAAAATGCAAACTACCATCAACGTGCGAGTTAAAGTAAACGCCATCATCTTTAATCTTGTTAAGTTTAGCAAGCGAAAAGACTTGAAAGCCACCACTATCGGTCAAAATAGGTCTATCCCAAGCCATAAACTTGTGCAAACCACCTGCTTTTTTAACTATCTCATCGCCCGGCCTCATATAAAGGTGGTATGTGTTGGCAAGGATAATTTGACTTTTTGTTTCTTTCAAATCCCTTGGCATAACCCCCTTAACAGTGGCTTGCGTGCCAACAGGCATAAAGGTTGGCGTTTCAATATCGCCGTGTGGGGTGTGCAAAATACCCGCCCTTGCACCTGTTTTAGCATCTTGTTTAATTGTTTGATAATAAAATTTTTCCATAATTTTTTAATTTGTATAACTTATATTAGTAATGTTTGTTTTTAGAAACGAGTTAGGCTAGGCTCGTGCAAACGAGCAGATTTAATAGACCTTTTGGTCATTAAAGTTGGTTGGCTTGCACAGAAACGAAGCATAACGAAGTTTATAAGAACAAACATGCATCACCAAACGAGAAAAACCTATATTTTTCATTTACAGCAACATTATAAATGTCAAGCATTTTTTCACGGGAGCAAAGGGCTGAAACTAGCATTAAAAGGGTTGATTTTGGAAGATGAAAGTTTGTGATAAGCCCATCAACACACTTAAATTTATAAGGTGGATAAATAAAAATCTCGGTGTTATCCTTTATAGGCTTAACAAAACCATTTTCATCACTTGCACTTTCTAACGTTCTAACACTTGTGGTGCCGACTGCGATAATCCTTCTGCCCTCTTGTTTTGCCTTATTTATCTTTTGGGCGGCACCCTCGTCAATTTCGTAATATTCAGAGTGCATATGATGCTCTAAAATATCATCGGTTTTAACAGGTCTGAAAGTGCCTAAACCAACGTGCAACAACACGTCAACCACTTCCACGCCCTTATCCTTTATTTTTTGGATTAACTCATCGGTAAAATGTAATCCAGCCGTTGGTGCTGCGGCAGAACCGTCAACCTTGGCGTAAACTGTTTGATACCTTGATTGGTCCTTTAACTTCTCTGTTATATAAGGTGGCAAAGGCATTTCCCCAACACGAGAAATAACGTCTTCAAACACCCCGTCATAAATAAACTTAACACGGCGACTGCCACTTTCTTCAATGGTTGAAAGGACTTCTAACGACAACTCGCTTGAAATGGTAAGTTTTGCACCTGGTTTTGCCTTTTTGCCCGGTTTAACTAGCACTTCCCACTCGTTTAAGTCAAAGCGTTTTAGTAAAAGCACTTCAACCTTTCCGCCGTTTGGAGTGAACGCAAACATACGTGCAGGCAAAACTTTGGTGTTGTTTCTAACCAAAACGTCGCCCTCTTTTAAGTAATCAACTATATCGTAAAAGTGCTTATGGCTAACCTTATCGGCTTTTCTATCGTAAACCAAAAGCCTTGAACTATCCCTTGGGCTTGCCGGTGTTTGAGCAATTAATTGTTCTGGTAAAAAATAATCAAAATCACTTGTTTTCATCTTGCATCTCAAACATTGAAAATTGTTCAGACTTGCCTTTTGGCATTTCTAAACCAATGTGTTCATAACCACGTTTTAGTAAAACTCTGCCCCTTGGCGTGCGGGCAATAAACCCTAGTTGCAATAAATATGGCTCGTAAACGTCTTCAATGGTGTTTCCATCTTCGTTAATGGTCGCCGCCAACGTGTCAAGCCCGCAAGGCCCACCGTTAAACTTTGTTGCCATAGACTTTAAGAGTTTAACGTCAATCGCATCTAAACCAAGTTCGTCTATTTCTAACATTTTTAATGTGCTTTGTGCATCAGATAATAAAATTTTGTCGTGCCCTTTAACAACGGCAAAATCTCTAACACGGCGTAAAAGCCTGTTTGCAATTCTTGGCGTGCCACGGCTTCTTTTTGCTATTTCTTGTGCGGCGGCTGGCTCAATTGATTGACCAAGCATAACGGCTGCACGCAAAACTATTTCCGTTAGTTCTTCATTTGAATAGTTTTCAAGCCTGCAAATAACGCCAAACCTATCCCTTAATGGCGAAGATAGCATACCTGCTTTGGTGGTTGCACCGATAAGCGTGAATTTTGGAAGTGGCAACTGCACGTTCTTTGCAGATGGACCTTTTCCGATTATAAAATCAAGCGTAAAGTCTTCCATCGCAGGATATAAAATTTCTTCAACGTTGTGATTAAGCCTGTGTATTTCATCGATAAACAACACGTCCCTTTCATTAAGGTTGGTTAAAATAGCCGCCAAGTCACCCGCTCTTTCTATTGCTGGGCCACTGGTGATTTTAATTTGAGTGCCAAGTTCACTTGCTATAATGTGTGCAAGCGTTGTTTTACCTAACCCCGCTGGGCCGTAAAGCAAAACGTGGTCAAGTGCATCTTCCCTTAATTTAGACGCAGCGATAGCAACAGCCAAGTTATCCTTGACCTTTTCTTGCCCAACGTAGCCGTCCATAGACTTTGGGCGTAAAACGTTTTCAAAATCGCTTTCCATTTGGTTTGAGGTGCTTTGAATTAATCTTTCTTCTTCCATACTATCCTACTTTATGTTTTTAATGCAATAAGCAATAAGTTGTTCAATGGTCTTAACGCCGTTTTCTTTTGCTTGTTTAATAGCCCTAACACATTCTGACTTGGTAAAGCCCAAACTCATAAGTGCAATTATTGCATCTTCATCTTCTTTTGTTTGGTCAATAATTGGTTCTTGTGTCTTATCGGTGTCTTGCTTATAAGACGCTTCAACCTTTTCCCTTAACTCAACGATAATGCGTTCAGCCGTTTTCTTGCCAAGCCCTTTAATCTTTGATAACCCTTTAATATCAGAGGTTGCAATCATTGTGGCAAGCGAAGGAATATCGATTGAAGATAAAACGGTGATGCCCATTTTTGGGCCGACACCCGAAACAGTTATAAGTTTTAAGAACATATTTTTTTCTTCTAAACTTATAAATCCATAAAGCGAAACGGCATCATCTCTAACTGCAAGATAAGTGTAAACTTCGCCTTGTTTATCGGCTAAAAGTTTTTCAAAAACCGAGTTAGAACAGGTTATTTCATAACCTATCCCGTTGTTCTCTAAAAGTACCACGTTATCAACGGCACTTAAAACTTTTCCCTTAATATAACCTATCATAATTCACCTATAACGAAAATAAACCGCCCAATTTGTTTGTTTGCGAGTGGCATAACGCAACTGCCAAAGCATCGGCAGCGTCATCTGGGCGTGGAATGCCTTTTAAGCAAAGCATAGTTTTTACCATTTGTTGAATTTGGTTTTTATCCGCCCTGCCATAACCCGTTAAAGCCTGCTTGATTTGAAGGGGTGTATATTCAAAAATTTTCCCACACTCTTTTATGGCGGTTAAAAGCACAACCCCCCTTGCGTGTGCAACGGCTATACCCGTTTTAACGTTTTTGGCAAAGAACAGTTCTTCAATGGCAATTTCATCAGGCTTAAACTTTTCAATAATTTGTTTAACACCCTTTTCAATCATTGCAAGCCTTACTGCAAGGTTTTCATCTTTTGGGGTGGAAACAATGCCGTAATCAACCATTTGCGGTTTAGCCCTTGGTTCAGTTTTAATAACGCCATAGCCAAGCGTTGCAAGGCCAGGGTCAAAGCCAACTATTATCATATTATAAATTGTACTAAATTTTATTAAAAAAGTCAAATTTTAAAGTTATATTTTATGCCTTTCTAAAAGAAAAAGGCATAGAAAAAGGCGTTTGACTTTAACCAAACGCCTTTTTAATTTTTATTATTCAGCCGTCCTTCTTGCAACTGTAAACTGGATAGTGTCGCCAACGCAAACATATTCACGGAGCAAATATATCACTTCTTCAAGTTCGTCTTCGTTTTGAATAGCGTAATCAAGTGTGGTGTAGCCTTTCTTGACGCACTTAATATTGGTTATATAATCGCCAACTTGCAACAAGTTATAACAACTGCTATAATCAACAACCAAATCTATAAACACATTGCTTCCATTTATTTCAGTTTGTGCGGTTTTTACCGTCATACCTAAAACCCATCTGCCTTGAACGTAGCCAAAGTTTTTGGTTGTGTTTGTAAGAATAAGTTGTTTTGCAATCTCAATAAAACCTTCTTCGCCCGAGAACGGAATAGCGTAATTCATGCCCTTATACGCATCGTTGCCCGAATTGGTAATGCCCATAAGTTGACCTTTCATATTGAAAAGTCCACCACCCGAACTGCCGTGAGTAATTAAACAGTTGTGTTGCAACAAATTTAAGTATCCAACAGGTTCAAGCCTAACTATTCTATCTTCATAACTGATAACGCCGTCTAAATAAGTCATAGGAAGGTTGCCCGAAGGGTTGCCTATTGCAAAAACTTCCTCTCCTTGTTGATATTGATAAGTGCTTGGTGCAACTTTTGCTTTTTCTATTGAAACAGGGTCGCCCTTTCTATTTTCTCTATCACCAACAGAGAGTTTCAAAACAGCAACGTCCGTTTCCCTATCCCCACCAATTAGCATAACGTCCTCTTTGCCACTTGGTAAATTTTTTGTTCCGATAACCCCCTTAAAAGTATAGCCGTCGCTATCATAATCAAGGTCGCCATCATTTCTTGCATTGTCGTCTGGCACGTAAATGGTTATGTTGCCGCCGCTTGAAACAACGTGATAGCAGGTTAAAACGTAATATTCGTTTGCACCTAAACCGCCTTCAATGTCAACGATAACACCACTTGCAAGCGAAGATGCTTTGTCAATGGTGATTTCAATTTTAACAACCGAACGCCTTACCTTTTTAGCACATTCTATACCCGACAAGTCTTCAGTGTTTTCATCAGCATTAAAAACCACGCTGTTTGTGATTGGCGTTCCAGAATATATGCCCGTGTCCGCAAAAATTAGTTGCTGATTAAGGGTGACGTTTACCGTTTTGCTTACCCAATCACTTGCATTTGAATTATCAAACTTTAAGAAAACCGAACAACTTGAAAGTATTAAAACAAGTGCGAATGCACAAACAAAAGTTATTGCTCTTTTAATGCTTTTTTTCATATATTTCTCCAACTGTTTACTAATATTTTATTATATAAACCTTAAAATTATCTTAATTTTTATCTTTCTATCAATATACTACCATAATTAGATAAAAAAATCAATATTTTAAAATAATAAAAGGGCGAAGAATCGCCCTTTCACTCCACAAAATTGTGGAGTGAAAGGACTGCCAAACGATTTTGTGGATATTTTTAACAGTGATAATTATTAAAAATTATTGATAAAGTTAAATAAAAAACCCATCTTACCACTGATATTTTTAGTTTTGGCAAGATGAGTTTTTTTATACTTGTTTTTATATTTTTTATTCTTGTTCTACTTCTGGAAGGTCAACGTTATGGTAAACGTTTTGCACGTCGTCAAGGTCATCAAGAGCATCAACCAACTTGTTGAACTTAACTAATTCATCACCAGATAAAGTGATTTTGTTTTGTGGTATCATTTCGATTTGTGCTTCAAAGAAGTTTAAGCCCTTTTCTTCAAGATACTTTCTTACGCCAGAGAAGTTTGCAACCGAAGTGTGAACTATAAATGCATCGTCTTCAGTAATAAAGTCGTCTGCACCGGCTTCTAAAGCATATTCCATAACAACGTCTTCTTCTAAATCAGCCGTTCTTTCAATAACGATAACGCCAACAGTTGAGAAAGTGAACGAAACGCAACCTGAATTGCCCAAAGTGCCACCGTGTTTTCTCATAGCCGTTCTAACAAAGTCAACAGTTCTGTTTTTGTTGTCAGTTAAAGTTTTAACGATAATAGCACTGCCTGCTGGGCCGTATCCTTCATAAGTCAATTCTTCATAGTTTGCACCAGAAAGTTCGCCAGATGCCTTTGCGATACATCTTTTAATGTTGTCGTTTGGCATATTAACTGCTTTTGCCTTTGCAATAGCATCAGCAAGTTTTGAGTTGGTGCTTGGGTCTGGGTTAGATTTTGCAGCAACTGCAATTTCCCTGCCGACCTTTGTAAAAATCTTGCCCTTTGCGGCATCAGTCTTTGCTTTTTTTGCAGCAATATTGGCTGCGTGAGAATGTCCTGACATTATATTTTCTCCTTATATAGTAAAGTTTATTAACCGTTTTTTCTTTTTAAGGCATACATCAAAATTCCTGCTGAAACTGATGCGTTTAGGCTTTCCATACCGTTTTCCATAGGTATTTTAACCGTCAAATCTGCCTTATCTTTAACAAAATCACTAACTCCATTCCCCTCGCTTCCTATAACCAAGCAACAAGGCTTGTTTAGGTCAAGGTCAAAAACGTTCTGCCCGCCCATATCGGCAACAACGATTGGCAAGTTTATAACGCTTAAAAGTTCTTCAACCTCGCCACGCATAATATTTGCCCTAAAAATCCCGCTCATACTGCATCTAACCGACTTTTGCGAATATGCATCGGCACAAGCAGTGGTCAAGTAAATATCGTTATAGCCACTTGCAACGGCAGTCCTTATAATCGCCCCAACGTTATTTGGGTCGGAAACCCCGTCTAATAATAGACAAGAGCCGTTTGGCGAAACAATTTTGTTTTCGCCTTTATAAACCACTGCCAAAACGCCTTGTGGCGAAACTTCTTCGCTTATCGACTTAAAAACTTCTTGGCTGACCACTTCAACCTTATAGCCACAATCGGAAAAATCCGAAAGGTGCTTTTCGGTCAACACAATCTCTCTAATAGGCAACTTAAAATCAACGCCTTCTTTGACGGGCTTAACCCCTTCAAGCACGAACACGTTAAGTTTATCACGAAATTTTTTGTCTTTTAACGAGCGAATTTCTTTAATTAGTGTGTTTTGTTTTGAACTAATCATAAAATCAAATTAAAGCCTATCTTATCTTCAAGGTAGGCTTTACGTTTTTTATTAGATATTTGCCTTTGCTTTTTCACAAAGAACGGTAAATGCAGCAGCATCAGAAACTGCGATTTCAGCAAGAACCTTTCTGTTTAGGTCAATGCCAGCCTTTTTAAGACCGAACATTAATTTGCTGTAAGATAAACCGTTAAGTCTTGCACCTGCATTGATTCTTGCAATCCATAAAGCACGGAAATCTCTTTTCTTTGCCTTTCTGCCATAGTAAGCATAAAGTTGAGCCTTCATAACGGCTTCTCTTGCTACTCTATATCTCTTGCTTCTGCCACCAAAATAACCTTTGGCAAGTTTTAATATTTTTCTACGCTTTTTTACAGCGTTCACTGCTCTTTTAATACGCATGATAAATTCTCCTTAAAATAGTATTACTTATTGTAAATAAGCGTCTTTACTGTT
>CAJGDO010000014.1 GCA_904502225.1 uncultured Clostridia bacterium | reverse complement strand
TTTGCTTTATCCAAAATTCTTTGCATATTGTTGCCAAGGATTTCTTCAATTTGATATTCAGGAATATCAAGTGATAAAAGCCTGCCAAGTTCCCAAGCAATATCGTGAACAACGGTGTCCGTTCCAAAAACAACACGGCGATAGTCGATATATTTAAGCGTGTCTTCCCAACGGATATCAGTTGTGAAACTTCCGCAGAATTCAAAGTAGCAGTTGTTAAAGCGTGGGTCTTGTGCAACTTTTTCGGCTTGGCGACGACCCCTTGTGCCACCACCGGTGTGTCCGATAATCATATTTGCATTTGGATATTTTACAGCAACTTCTGCAATCTTTTCAGGCGTTCCACAGTCACCATCGTCAAATGAGTGGAATAAAATGTGTAAACTGTGCTTGTTTGCATATTCATATGCTGGTGCAAATCTTTCGTCGCTTGCGTTAATGCCTAAATATTGTGGCATTAACTTAAAGCCTTGGAAATAACCGCCCTTAAAGAAAGAGTCAAGCAATTCTTCGGTGTAAAGTTCAGAATAGATTGGGTTCACAACAAGGTTGCCTTTAAAGCGTTCTTTATCGTCAATAGCCCTTTCAACCATACGGTTGCCTTCAATAGGTGTGCCGAAAAGTGCTGTTTCTGGTTGAGAAAGCATTTTGTCGATACCAAATTGTTCCATTTCTTTCTTAAATGTTGCAACTTGGTCTTCAATTTCGTTTTCAAGCAAATACCAACTGCGGGTAAATGGACCGATATGAGTATGAGCGTCGATAACAAGCACGTCTTTAAGCGGTCTGCCGTTGATAAATTCACGCCAGAAACGGTTGTCGATTTTATCATCGATTTTCTTTTTGTTGCTGATAGCGTGTTCTTTGGTTTTGCCACTTAAAAGTGCAACAAAGTTGTCCCAAGCAATAAGGTCTTTTTGTTCTTGTGGGATATTAGCCCAAGCCAAGCCACCGATAGCAGCAGCACAGTGTGAACGGAAACCAGCACCGAAAACAACACGGCTGTAATCAGTTTCATCACATAAAATCTTAATAGCATCTCTGGTGTGTAGCCAAGAAATATCGCAATAAATGTTCTTTGTTCTTCTCATAATGTCTAAAATACGAGAATATTGCCACCACATAACTTCCTTAACAACAAAGTTAAGTTCTGGATAATCTGGTGCTAAATTAGCAAGGTCTTCAACGTCGTTAGCCGTCATTTCGGTGACGTCAACCATAATAACAGGTTTATATTTTCTAATTCTGTCAAAAACAGGGCGATATTCAACCATGCGGAAACGGTTTGTCACAGGGAAAATGATAACGCAACCGCCAACGCCGTCACTTAAACATTTTTCAAGTGATTCCATTTCGCCTTTGCCAACAAGCATTGCTGGGTTAGCACAAAAGGCTGGGATAATTCTTTCTTTTGCACCTGGCGTTTTTTCAATGTCTTCAAGAAGAAATCTGTTGCCAAAAACAGGGTGAAGGTCACGTGCGTTAAGGTGATATGCAACAGTTTGCCAAATTCCAAGCCTGTCCATTGATTCAAGAAGGTCAGTTAGCGTTGGATAATCAGGTTGTGCGTAAGCACCCATACCGTATTTACCGTTTATGTTAAGATAATAATTACTTTTCATTTTTAATCTCCTAAACATTAATATTTATTATCGTTTTTTATTATAACACCATATATTAAAACAAGCAAGCAAAATTTTTGATTTATCCCAAAAAGTTATATCTTTTATGTTTTAAGAATAAAATTATATGGGGTAAATTTTATGAAAAAGAATTTGTTAATTTGGCAAGTGGCAGGTATAACTTTTACAGCCGTTCTCGGCACGCTTTTGCACTTTTTTTACGAGTGGACAAACTTGAAAATTTTTGCACCGATTTCAGCCGTCAACGAATCGACTTTCGAGCATATGAAACTCGTTTTCGTTCCGTCTTTTATTTTTGCAATTTTTCAAAGTTTTTTCGCTAAAAAAGAGTTTAGGTGCTTTTGGGTTGTTAAACTTATCGGCATGCTTTCTGGCACGCTGTTAATACCAATTTTGTTTTACACTTTAAGTGGCAGTTTTGGCCAACTTTCAGCCATAACCAATATAACCATATTTTTTGTTTCGGTCATTGCCCAATATTTAATCGAACTGTTTTTGTTCGATAGGTTAGAGTGCAAAGAGTGGCTTTCGCCCCTTGCGATTGGCATTTTAGTCAGCGTGATGATACTGTTTTTTGTCTTTACCTTTAATCCGCCAAAAATTCCGTTGTTTTTAGACCCCGTCACCAACGGCTACGGAATAACTAAATAAAAAATATTAATTTTACTAAAAAGACTGTTTTTTACGCAGTCTTTTTAATTTTTTTAAAAATTTTTTAGGTTTTTTAAAAAAAAGATTGCCTTGTCCTAGTTTTGTCTATACTTTTTCGTTATAATATAAATAGAGGGTGATTTTATGAAAAAGGATATTGCTAAAAAAACGATTATATTATATGTGCTTGATATGTTAGAAAAAGGTTCTTCAAAAGAAAGACCTATAACTATAACCAATATGACAAAGGTGCTAAACTCAATGGGTATTTTTTGCGACAGAAGAACGGTTGGAAGGAACGTTGATTATTTAATAGAATATGGAAAGCCTATTATAAAAATTAAAGGTGGCGGTTGCTACTTTAATAAATAAAAACAAAGGAGAAAAAAATGAGCGCACAACAAGAAAGAGATAAGTTTTGGAGTTATTTTGACAATTATTTGCATCAACAAGGGTGGCCTTTTTACGTATGCCATGAAAAGGGTGGCAAAAATCAGGCGGCAGGGAACATTAACACACACAACCCTATGGATATGCAAACAATTTGTTGCGAATTTAAGTATATGGAGCAAGTTGTTTTAGTTCAAGTGTATATTAACAACAATATTCCACTATATGATTATTTATATCGCAACAAAAAACTGATAGAATCACGCTTGGGGTATCCTGTTGAGTGGGTTAGTGGAGGAAAGATTAGTTCACATGTAAGAAGAATTCAAAAAAAATTTTATATCTATGAAGGAGACACATATTTAACCGTAATAAAACAAGCCTTTCCTTATATTTTGGACTTTATTAGAGTTTTTGAAGGATATATATAAAATGTTAAATTATAGTGATTTTGTGTTTATAAAAGGCGAGGAAGGAAAATATCAAATAGTAAATTGCTTAAAACTTTCTCATTTAGACTGGAAATTTTGGTGGGAGTGGGAAGGTTGTGACAAAAATGACAAGATAGTCGTTTTCGTTTATCAAGGAAGAGGAGGAATCAATTCTTTTTTCTTTACTCTTGCCTTTACGACCAAGGAAAACTTTGCAAATCGGTTTAATGAAAATTTTGACTTAAATAAAATTTGTAAACTGGGTGTAGATTTTAAGACCTTTTTAGAGGCACAAGAATTTTTATGCAAAGAATTAGGTTATAAAAAAGAAAACATTTTTGAAGAAACAAACGATATTAATACAAAATATGAACTTGGAATATTTGATTTTTAAAGGCACTAAATAGTGCCTTTTTTATTGCTTTTTTGGGTGTTTTATTATATAATATTTTGTAAAGGAGATTTACTAATGAAACTTAATTATAAGCGTGTTATATGCGTGGGTTTTGCATTTTTTATTATAACTGCTTTTTGGCAGGCGTATGATAAAACTATTCCTTTAATCCTTACTTACAAATTTAATATGACGCAAACGCTTTCGGGTGTGATAATGGCGATAGACAACGTGCTAGCAGTGTTTTTGCTTCCGCTTTTTGGTGCAATTTCCGATAAAACCAATTCAAGGCTTGGAAAACGCACTGTTTTTATATTGTTCGGCACGATTTTGGCAATAGTTTTTTTCATATTTTTGCCAATTATTAATAACGTTTGGCTTTTTATCGCAGTGTTATTTATGACCTTGCTTGCTATGGCGACTTTTCGTTCGCCAGCAGTTGCGCTTATGCCAGACGTGACGTGTAAGCCTTTGCGTTCAAAAGGTAATGCAATTATTAACCTTGTTGGAACGGTCGGGGGGCTTGTTGTTCTTGGGCTTGGTTTGGTTATTAAGGTGGGCGAAGGCACTATGCATAATCTTATGCCATATTACCTTGTTGTGTGTGGCGTGCTTTTGGTGGGCTTAATAATTTTTTGTTTAACTGTAAAGGAAAACAAGTGGGCTGAACAAATGTTAATTGATACTGAAAAATATTACCCAGAGCATGACCAACAAGTTGAAGATAAGGATACAAGTGGAAAAAAACTTTCAAAAAAAGAATTAAATTCTTTGCTTTTGATTCTTTCTTCTGTTGCACTTTGGTATATGGGTTATAATGCCATTACTTCTAAATATTCGCTTTATGCAGACAAGGTCTTAAAACAAAGTTATGATTTAACCTTGTTAATAGCACAAGGTGCTGCGATTATTTCTTATCTTCCAGTGGGTATAATTGCAACCAAAGTTGGTAGAAAAAAGACTATTTTAGTAGGCGTTATTATGCTTGCACTCTCTTTCTTCTTTGCAATATTTGTTTCGGCAAATAGCAGTGCTCTTATTATGTACCTTTTGTTTGCTTTGGCAGGAATAGGTTGGGCAACCATAAACGTTAACAGTTTTCCTATGGTTGTTGAACTTGCAAAAGGTGGGGACGTTGGGAAATATACAGGCTGGTATTATGCTGCAAGCATGTCTGCGCAGGTTTTAACACCTATTTTATCAGGTGCTATTATGGACCTTGCTGGAAACATGTTGCCACTTTTCCCTTATGCTTGCGTTTGTGTGGCGTTAGCATTTATTACAATGGCTTTTGTAAAACACGGCGACAGCAAACCTATAAAAGCAAAATCTGTTTTAGAAAGTTTTGACGTTGATAATTAATCGTTTATAAAATTATAGCAATAAAAAAGGCTGTCACAGATGGCCTTTTTTAATTGCATTTTAAGGGAAATAGGTATATAATATCTTGGAACAAGAGGAGAAAGATTTTATGAAATTGTTTCAACCAAAGACTTTTTCGGCTTTTAAAGGCTATAAATCAAAAGATTATATCTTAGATATAGTTGCGGGCGTTATCGTTGCAATAATCGCATTGCCACTTTCAATCGCACTTGCTATCGCATCAGAAGCACCACCAGAAACGGGGCTTTTCACTGCAATTATTGCAGGGTTCGTGACCGCTCTTTTAGGTGGCAGTAAGGTAAACATAACAGGTCCAACCGCTGCGTTTGCAACTATCGTTGCAGGTATTATTATTTCAGAGGGTATGGAAGGGCTTGTTATTGCAACCATTATGGCTGGTTTTATCCTTATCCTTATGGGTATGTTGCGTTTAGGCTCGCTTATTAAGTATATCCCACATACCATCACCATAGGTTTCACGGCGGGTATTGCGGTCACGCTTATTGTTGGGCAACTTAAAGACTTTTTGGGGCTAACCTATCCATCGGGCGTAAAGGCTATTGAAACGCCTGAAAAACTTTCGCTTGTTTTTGAAAACTTTTCAACCATAAATCCTTGGGCGGTTTTAGTTGGCGTTATCGGGCTTGCAATCTTAATCGTGTGGCCAAAAATTTCTAAAAAAATCCCTGGCTCGCTTATCGCCGTTATTGTCGGAGCGTTAATCTGCTTTATCCCTGCGATAAATGCAAAAACGATTGGCTCATCTTTCACAATTTCTTCAGACTTGCCAAAGTTCAGTTTTCCAACTATCACTTTGGATAAAATTGTATCTTTGCTTCCAAGTGCTTTCACAATCGCATTGCTTGCGGGTATTGAATCGCTTTTATCGTGCGTGGTTTCTGATAATATGATTAAGGATAAACACAATTCAAACACTGAACTTATCGCTCTTGGTGCTGGCAACTTTTTGGTTGGTTGCTTTGGCGGAATTCCAGCAACGGGGGCTATCGCAAGAACGGCTGCAAACGTTAAAAACGGTGGAAAATCGCCATTATCCGGCATGGTTCACGCCGTTGTGCTTTTACTCGTGCTTGTTATACTTATGCCACTTGCATCTTATATTCCTATGCCGATTATCGCTGCGATTTTGTTTATCGTTGCGTATAATATGAGCGAGTGGAGAGAGTTTGTTAAGGTTATTAAAACTAAAAAATGGAATGACGTTTTAGTTCTCGTTTTAACTTTTGCTTTAACTGCGATTTTCGACCTTGTTAAAGCAATCGCCGTCGGTTTAGTTGTGCATTACGTTATTTTGCTAATCCATCACTTAATAGCAAAAAACAAAGCAAAAAAACAAGCCGAATAATCAAATAAAACAAATACAAAAGGACACCAACAGGGTGTCCTTTTTTTGTTGATAAAATATCAACAAAGCGGTTAATAATCTTCCAAATCGCTTTCAAATTTGGTTTTGTGGACTGTGCCGACAGGGTGTTTTGGCGGTGCGTAAATTGAAAATAGTTTTAGTGGGAAAGTTTGCTCGTTAATAACGTTGTGATAAATTCCTGCTGGGATAATTATGGCACACTCGTTATTGGCACAACCCTTAAAACATACACAGTTTTTGGCTTTGCCCATATAAACCGAGCCGACACCATATTCAACAACTAAAATTTGGTCTAAATCGTTGTGAATTTCTAAACCGATTTCGCCACCTGCAGGAATTGACATAATGGTGATTTGCGAGAACTCGCCCGACCAAATTTCTTTTCTAAAACAGTTGTTTAAACAGGTCAACTGTTTAAAATTTACAACAGGCGTAAAATCGTTATTGGTTGAACAAAAAGTTTGCTCGTTATCTTGCATAATATTTTCTCCTCTTTTCTTATGACGCTTTTATATCTTACTCAAAATTGCAAATTTTTGTTAAAAGCGTCAAAAAAACACGGCTTTATAACAAATAAAGGAAAACTTTTATTTAACTCAAGCACGCAAATGCTTGACAACCTTTTAAGGTTATGGTTATAATTGTTGATATAACAATGATATTATATATCATTAAACAAAATTTTTTAATCGCATTGATATTATTACCGAGTCGAGTTTTGTGGCACAATCAATACGACTTGGTTTTATTTTTTTGGAGGTAAATAGTGAAAAAGAGAATTGCTTTAATTTGTATGCTTATTCTTTCAATGCTCTGTTTTTCGTTTTTTGCTCTTTCTTGTAGCAGTAAACCAGAAGAACAAAAGTACACTGTGACTTACAGCGTTGAAAATCAAGTGTACGGCAACGTTAGTGGGACTTGCAGTTCTGGCACCAAACTCAAAAAGGGTAGCAGTGTGACGCTAACGGCAACGGCAAACACGGGTTGTTCGTTTGGCG
This sequence comes from uncultured Clostridia bacterium, assembly GCA_904502225.1. Lineage (GTDB taxonomy): Bacteria > Bacillota > Clostridia > Christensenellales > Borkfalkiaceae > UBA1259. The sequence goes on along the minus strand of CAJGDO010000014.1, from coordinate 25,150 downwards.
GTTGGTATGAAGGGCAAACGCTTATTTCTAGCGATGCCGAATATACCTTTAGCGTAAGCAAAAACGTTGACCTTGTTGCAAAGTTTAACCTTATGCAGTTCACGTTTGGTTATTCTTGCGAGGCAGAGCAAGGCGAAATTGAATGTAGCGTTCAATCTGGCTCTCAAGTAGATTTTAATACTGCTTTGACCTTGACTGCAACCGAAAAAGCGGGATACACCTTTGACGGTTGGTATAGTGAAAACGGCCAAACGCTTGTTAGTTCAAACCAAACCTATTCGTTCAATATGCCAGCACAAGATTACAGCGTGCAAGCCAAGTTCTTTACAAAAAGTTATGTGCTTAACGTAAACTTTGATGATGAAATGTGCGACGTGAGCATTGTTTCTGGTGGCAAAACCTATTCGAGTGGCGACAGCATATTATATAAAACCGATTTAACCTTGACCGTGACCGAAAAGGTTGGTTATGATTTTGCTGAAATAGTGCAAGGTGAAACACAAGTGTCTAACCAAAGCGTTTACACCTTTACAATGCCTGCAAACCAATATGATATAAGCGTTATTATGACGGCTGAAAAGAGAACCGTTCAATTCATAAGTCAATCTGTTATCATTAGCACACAAGAGATTGATTATAACACTTGTGCAGAAATGTTCCAACCAACGAGAGATAACCACGAGTTTATAGGTTGGTACACCGACGCAAGTTTGAGCAAGTTATACGACTTTAACAAGAAAGTTGTTGAAAATATTTCGCTATACGCCGGTTGGGAAGAAACTGTTAGGACGTACACAGTTGAATTCGTTGATTGGAATGGAAAGAGAATTGATGCAATCCAAACCGTTCAAGAAGGCGACAGTGCAATCGAGCCTGCAAGACCAACTAGGGAAGGTTATGAATTTGAAGAATGGATTTGTGAAGAAGGTGATTACACTTGCGTTGACCAAAACTTGGTGGTTAAAGCAAGTTATACTATCAAAACTTATTCAGTTCAATTCTATAGAGATGCCGATATGTATAACCGTTATGACACACAATTCATTGAACACGGCAACCTTGCTTTAATTCCAACGACAATTCTTGACACGGAAGAAAATATGTTGTTCGACAAGTGGGTTGACCAAGACGGAATTGAGTTTAACTTTAACACACCTATCGTAAGCGATATGATTTTGATTGCGACTTATAAACCAAAGCCAATCAGCGTTTATGAAGTTAGATTTTACGCAAACGGAAGCCTTATCGACACGCAATATGTTGAACAAGGCCAAAAGCCAACCGAACCAAGCGTTGTTGCTTTAACGGGCCAAAAATTCGTTGGTTGGGATAAGGCAATCGACACGGGTATTTTAGAAAACACTGACTTTACCGCTCAATTTGAAACCTTGACCTTTACGGTTAAGTTTGTCGACTTTGACCAAACGGTTATTGACGAGCAAACAGTGAACTATTCTCAAAGTGCGGTTGAGCCAACCGAACCAACAAGAACGGGCTATGAGTTTATTGGTTGGGATAAAGAGTTTGACAGTGTGCTTGAAGATTTAGTTATCACTGCCAAATACGAGGTTATAACCTTTGTTGCAACCTGTTATGACGGCAGTTTAGAAGTTGATGAAGTGTTTGCAGATTATGGCAAAGCGTTTGCCGTTCCTGCAACGCCAACCAAGGACGGATATAGTTTTGACGGTTGGTACGTTGATAGCGACTTTACCGAAAAATATGACTTTACTTTAACGGCAACAAAAGACGTTTCGCTTTACGCCAAGTTTGATGAAATTGTGCTTGAAACATACACGGTTAAATTCTTTGTTGACGGCGTGGTTATAAGCGAACAACAAATTTACAGCGGAAAAGATGCCGTTTCGCCTGGTGTTCCAACCAAGGCAGGACACACTTTCTTGTATTGGGAAGGCGATTTTACAAACGTTAGTGATGACGTTAACGTTTCAGCAATCTTTACCAAAAATTCATACACGGTAAGTTTCTATGAACAAGACCAAACGACCTTGATTGAAACGGTTGTCGTTTACTATAACGAGCAAGCCGTTTCGCCAAACGCACCATACGTTCAAGGTTATGATTTTGTGGGCTGGAGCGAAGACGTTTCCGCCGTCACAGAAGATATGGAAGTTTATGCAATTTACGATAGCCAAGTCGTTGTAGTTTATTTCTATGACGATAACGAAATTATCCACTTTGGCTACACCAAATATCAAGCATACGTAAGCATTCCAAGAACGCCAAGTAAGATGGGACACATCTTTACCGGTTGGTATTTAGATGAAAACTGCACAGTGGCGTTTGATTTCTCAACACCAATTACCGAGGAACTTAACCTATATGCTGGTTGGGACCAAGTGTTTAATGCATTTACCGTTTACTTCTACGTAGATGGCCAAGTGTATGGCAACGTTCAAAAGGTTGCTGATGGAAAATATGCAATAGAACCTGCTTTACCAGACGGCTACACCGTTTGGAAGGTGGTGGGTACTAACCAAATCTTTGATTTTGAAAATACCCCAATTACAGACAATATCAGTTTATACGCTGAATAATTAAAAGGAGGCAAAATATGAAAAAGTTATCGATTAAATTAACAACACTTTTATTAGTATGCTTAACCTTTTTACTAACCGGTGCAATTTCGCTTAACTCGACCTATGTAAAGGCAGATGAAAGCCACCAAGTTGTGTTTATGCTTGATGAAAACACAGAGTATCAAACGCAAACGGTTGAAAATTATTTAAGCGTTCCTGAAACGCCGGCAATGGCGGGCAAGATTTTCTTGCACTGGGCAGATGAGCAAGGCAACAAGTTCTCTTTTAAGACCAAGATTGAAAGCGACCGTGTTTTAACGGCTGTATGGCAACTTGAAAGGGCAATGTTCACCGTTAAGTTCTGCGTGAACGGGCAAGTGGTAAACGAGCAAATCGTTGCACAAGGTCAAACGGCAGTTGCACCTGTTGAGTTTGACTGTGGCGAAGGAAAAGAGTTCGATTGTTGGGATAACTCTTTTGATAACGTTATGCAAGACACTGTTGTAAACGCAGTGCTTAAAGATAAAGAGTACACCGTGATTTTATACGGCTTTGAAAAGCAAATTCTTTCAGTTCAAACGGTAAGACACGGCGATGATTTTGATTTTCCAACCATACCAGAAATTGGCGGATATGATTACAGTGGATATACGGGTAATGCCGAAAACATTGTTCAGGACGGGAAAATTTATCTAAACTACACACCAATCCCATTTAACGTCAGTTTTTACGTTGACGGAAACCCTTTTGCTCAACTTGAATCAATAGAAGTAGGGCGTGGCAACACCGTTCCTTTCCCTGGCGTTGTGTCAAGGGCTGGCTACGTGTTTATGGGTTGGTATATTCAACTAGATGATGTTGAACCTTATGATTTTTCTTTACCATTGTACGGACACCTTGAATTGCACGCAAAGTTAGTTCCTATTATTGAAAAATATACCGTTAAGTTCTTTGACTTTGATGGAAACCAATATGGCGGAACACAAACGGTTGAACAAGGCAAATCGGCAATTCTACCTGGTAGCCCTTATAAAGATGGTTATGAGTTTGTTGGTTGGGACAAAGATTTCCAAAATATCACTGCAGATACCGAAATTTACCCTATCTTTAAGATTAAATCTTACACGGTAAAATTCTATAACGGCCAAACGCTTATTGGCGAGCCACAAGTGGTAAACCACGGCAACAGTGCTGTTGAGCCAGAAGAAATACCTTATTTAGAAGGCTATGACTTTATTAGATGGGATAAAAACTTCAATAAAGTCAACGGCGACCTTGATGTTTACGCAGTGTTTGAAGAAAAGACTTTCGTGGTTATGTTCTATAGCCACAATATGAAAAAAATTGGTGCAACGCAATACGTTAAGTATGGGCAAAGTGCAGTGGCACCAAACCTTGCCGAAAGAGTTGGCTTTGACTTTTTAGGTTGGGATGGCGATTACACTAACATTGTTGAAGACGCTGTGTTTGTCGCTCAATACCAAGCAAAAGTTTATACTTTGGACTTTTATTACGGCGACCAAAAGGTTTATACCCAAAGCGTTGAATATGGCAATGCGATTGATTTTTACGTTTATGAATTAGAAGACTATTTGTTCTACGGTTGGTATTTAGACCAAGAGTTTACAATGCCTTTCTCGTTCAACACAGTGCTTGACGGCGACTTATCGGTTTATGCAAAAATGCAAGCAAAACCAAACCAAACGTTCACGGTTATATTTAAGGTTGAATCAACTGTTGTTAGTTCACAAACGGTTGAAGAATTCCAACCTGCAATCTTGCCTGCAACCCCACAAAAAGAAGGATACACCTTTGTATGTTGGGATATAGAAAGTGGCAGTGGCAATATTGAGAGTATTACAGGTGACATAGTTTATATCGCTGTGTTTGAAGTTAATTTCTATAAAGTTTCTTTCGTTTACGGCACGCACGTTTATGAAGAACAAATTATAGAATATAGAAATAGTGCGACAAGCCCAGGCGTTGAACTTGTCGGCCACACCTTTGTTGGTTGGGATAAAGCGTTTGATTGCATTACAAGTGATTTAACAGTAAACGCTATCTTCGAGGCAAACGATTATCAAGTTGTTTTCCAAGATTTAGAAAGCAGTGAAGTTTACAGCACGATAACCGTTAAGTATGGTCAAAAAGTTTCAATTCCAAAGTCACCACAAAAAGAAGGCTATATATTTAAGAGATGGAAAACTTTTAACGGTGGGCAAATGGTGGACTTCTCGTTTGACACTGCAATTTCGGGTGATACCATTATCTATGCAGAGTTTGAAGGTAAGCCTTATTCAATTTACTATTACATAAATGGTGAATTGTATTACACGCAAAGAGTTTTATATAACGACGTTATTATTGCAATAGACCCACCTTATTACGACGATAATTACGTGTTCAGTGGTTGGGGAGAAATGCCTTCGGTTATGCCAGCAAAGAACTTGACGTTCAGTGCAACGGCATTAAGGTATTACACCGTTAATTACTTAATTAATAACGATACCTACCACACCGAAAGGGTGCTTGAAGGACAAAAAATTCCTGTTCCTAATTCGCCAGATTATAACGATATTCAATATTCGTTCAAGTGGGAAAATATCCCAAGCGTTATGCCTGATATGGATATTACCATAAACGGAAGATTGGAACTTGTTTCGGCGAATATAGACAATGAATTTGTTTTGGTTGTTTACGTTGTTGAAGGAAAGACTTATATTGATTTAATCGTTCGTGGCAACGTCAACGTTGGCGGTATGCTTATAGACATTAGAATAAGAAATCTTAACCTTGTTGGTGCAACCATTGAAGAAGATTATTCTGATTATAACGTTGAGGGAGATAAGATTAAACTTGTTTGGGCAAAAGGTCAAAACCTAACAGAGTTTAAGCAAATAGCGGGCTTTATTATCGATGGCGAAATAACAGACACAAACCTAATTCAAACAACTGTATCTGCTTATGCATTTAACCAAGACGTGGTTGAAAGTGTCAACAGCAGTATTACGATAATTAAAAAATAAGTATAAGGAGAAATAGAGATGAAAGGAATTAAAAAGATTTTTGCAATCGCAATTCTTGCCGTGATGATGGCACTTTGTTCTTTTGGCGTTATGTCAACAGCGTTCGCTGATGAAGCCATAAGCACGGGCGGGCAAGTTATTGTTGGTGCAAACCAAGTTCAAACAGAAGTTGGCAAAAAAGAAACGTTGACTTTCAGTGCAAAAGGCAATTCTAATATCGCAGGTTTTAACTTTGTTATAAGTTTGCCTACAAACGTCACTTTCGCAGAGTTTGAAATTGCAGAACAATTTGCTGATAGCAATTATCAATGCAATGCAAGTGGCACTATCGTAAACATAATTTGCAACTCTGCTAACGAAAATTATGCAGATGAAACAATCTTGTTTACCATAGACGTTATTGCCCGTGAAACAGGCTTTGGCGAAGTGTGGTATATGAGTTCAGCATTAACCGACGTAAACGCAAACTATATTGGTTATAATTGCAACCCTAGCACAATAGAAGTTTTTGGCGTTGGTCAAGGCCCAGCGATTAAGGGCGACGTTGACGGCGATGAACAAGTTAGCATTAAGGACTTGATGCTTATGCAAAAATTCATTGTTGGCACTTTGGGTGATGAAACTTACTTCTCAACCAATGCGGGCGACGTTGATGCAAACGGCTTAATCGACCTTTTTGACTGCCAAAACGTTCAAAGATATTTGATAAATAAAATCACCTTTGAAGAGTTGCAAGCATTGTCAAACAACTCTGGCGGAAACGATTATGAAGATGACGGCGAAGAAGGTGGTTCTGGCACAGGTCAAGTAAAACCTGATGACCCAAGCATGTATATAACCTACTTTGACGTTATGTACGGTGCACAAAGGCTTCCACAAGCAATCAAGATGGATAGAAGAGATTATAGGGCAGAATTTACCTTTGAAGGTCAAGTTTTACACGGAACAATTCTTCCACTCTTTATAATTGATGAATATGCAATCGACAGTTCTGCAGCGTTTATCCCAGAAGATAGTTCTGACGTGTTTATGTTCGTTTTAGGCGATGAAACGACCGTTAAACTTGATGGGGTTTACAATTTAGACGATGCTGTTGAAAAAGACCCAGCAAACTTTAACAAAAACCTTGCTGGCGATTATATAATTTGCAATCAAATAGAAGAACTTGCATACATTACCGTTCAAGAAAACGGTGTGTTCACTGGTTTTGAAAACTTCAGAATGGACGGAATGTATTATTCATTAAACATTACGGGCGTAATCTCTGAAGACGAGGGAACGACTTACCTTTATATGTTAGGTATGAATAGTGCTAAATTAGAAGTTCAAATTGATGCAAGAAATGGAATCATTTACATTCTAGAAAATGGCGAAGTTGCAGGTAGCAAAGTTCATTTTGATATTTGTTATATATTAGAAAATGGCAACGTAATGTCTGCAGAAGCATACTATACGTTAAAAGAGAGCGACGACATTAATGATGTTGGCAAAATGCTTGCACACAAAAACTTGATAGAAGGCTTTGAAATTATAGATTATGAAGTAAGATTCTTACAAGATGGCCGTTATTTAATTGAAGCGTGGGTTAGAGAAACAGGAAACCAAGGCGGTGGCAGTGGTGACGTTTCACAAGGCAAAGAAATTGCTTTGTATATGCTAGTTAAGGACTCTAAACACGAAATGCTCCAACCTATCGGCCCAATGAAATTTGCGTCAATAGAACAATTTAACCAAATGCTTGCAGATATGACTAATATGCCAGCAGAAACCCAAATGCAATTTGTTGGTCTTTATACTGACAGGGCTTGCAAGATGCCATATGAACAAGATATGGGGTTAGATATTAGCGAACTCTATATCCTTTGCACTTATAGTAATAACGTTAATATGCTTGTTGGCTTTGGCGGAACGTTTAGATTGGTAAGCCAAGATAACAACGGCGAGGAAATTGCGGTAGATGGCAGAATAACCATTAATGAAGAAAATAAGACTTTCACTCTCTTAATCGGCAGTGAAAATGCAAAGACCTATACAGGCGAAGCAATTGTGTCAAGTTTCGGCACTGATAAAAATGGCGAACTCCGTTATTGTCAGTTATCGTTGATTACCAATAATAACATTCAAATTAACGGCACGTTAGACCTTAAAGCAGAAAACGGCGGAAAGTTTACCATACACGGTATTGAAGATTACAGCAGTTATACTTCTAACGAAGCGTTTAAGGATATCGCAGGCGAATACACTTGCTTAATTACCACAATGGGTATGGATATGGGCAGATGCACCATCACCTTACAAGACAACGGTGTGTTCTCATTACAAATGTTCTATATGAAACAGATTGGCTCTTATGACATTAGAATGAGTATGACGGGTGCAACTATCGTTATGACTGTTGACGGATACCCACAAGACGGCACGATCGACTTTGAAAACAAAATAATTGTTATTAACGTTCAATCTCAATCTGACGGCCCATCTGGTGGGGAAAACAGCGGAACTGGAAATATGGGTGGCGACAACGTTGGAACAGAAGAATTTGTTGGAACAGTTTTTGTTGTTAGCACACAAGAAAAAATGAGAGTTCCTTTTAAAGCAGACTCTTACGACGCTTTAAAAGAAGAATTGTGCAACATGTTCGGCGATTTTGACACCTTTACCGTTTATCTAGACCCAGAACAAAAAATTCAGTTGTCAACTGAAACGTTTGGAACTGTTAGAACAACTTTCTATATCGTTTTTAATGAACAAAATGATGCTGGTTATGATAACGGTTATGAAAACGGAGACGGCGAAGTTTCTGACAAAGTAATTATTATTAAATAGTATAGAAAAATCAATAAAAAGTCAGTCTTGATTAAATAGACTGGCTTTTTTTTGTTATAAAGGCATTTTACTTGATTTTTTGGCGTTTTTTTATTATAATAATGTTTATATTACTTTACTTGGATAAATTAAGGAGAATTATAATGACTTCTGAACAAATTCAAACTTTAATATCAATGCTCTGCTATATGGGTGCAGTTGTTGCAATCGGTTTGTATTTTGCTAAAAGGGCAAAACAAAGTTCAAGCAATTACTTTTTAGGTGGCAGGTCTTTGGGCCCTTGGATGACTGCAATGAGTGCTGAAGCATCTGATATGAGTGGCTGGCTACTTATGGGTCTTCCTGGCGTTGCTTACTGGTGTGGTATTGCAGACGCTGCTTGGACGGCAATTGGGCTTGCAATCGGAACATACGTAAACTGGCTTATCGTTGCAAAAAGATTAAGGAACTATTCTGTTGTATCTGGCAACGCAATTACTTTACCTGAATTTTTTAGCAACCGTTTCAACGAAAAGAAAAAAGTGCTTTTAAGTATTTCTGCAATCTTTATTCTAATATTCTTTACTGTATATGCATCAAGTTGTTTTGTCACCTGTGGCAAACTATTTAGTGCCCTCTTTGGCGTTGACTATCACATTATGATGGTTTTGGGTGCTGCTTTCGTTATTTTCTATACCTTTATCGGTGGGTTCTTGGCAGAAAGTGCATCAGACTTTATGCAAGCAATCGTTATGATTTGTGCACTTGTGGTTGTTTTAATCGTTGGCGTTGTTAATGCTGGTGGGCTTGGTGCGGTTATCGAAAACGCAAAAAATATTGACGGATACTTAATGTTGTTTGGTCAAGCAACCCCTAATGCAGACGGCACTTTCGGTGCAAGCGTTCCTTACGGTGCAATAAGCGTTTTATCAGCACTTGCTTGGGGCTTGGGATACTTTGGTATGCCACAAGTTCTCTTGCGTTTTATGGCAATTAGAAAGGCAGATGAATTAAAACGTTCAAGAAGAATAGCAACCGTTTGGGTTGTAATCTCGCTTTTTGTTGCAGTGTTTATCGGCGTTGTTGGAAGGGCAATTCCTTCAATCAACTTAACAAGTTCAGCAGAAGCCGAAAACGTGTTTATAAAAATTTCACAATCGTTCTTGCCACCACTTATCGCAGGCGTTGTTATGGCAGGTATTTTGGCAGCGACAATAAGTTCATCAGACTCATATTTATTAATCGCATCGTCAGCATTTTCTAAAAACATTTACGGCGGATTGATTAAAAAAGACGCATCAGATAAACAAGTTATGCTTACTTCAAGAATAGTGCTTATCGTTATTTCATTAATAGGCATCGCTATTGCTTGGGATGAAAACAGCGTTATCTTCAAGTTGGTTTCATTTGCTTGGGCTGGTTTTGGTGCAACCTTTGGTCCTGTTATGGTGTTATCGCTTTTCTGGAAGAGAATTAACCAAAAGGGTGCTATCGCAGGGATGATAACGGGTGGCGTTTCAGTGTTTATTTGGAAACTATTGTTAAACCCACTTGGCGGGATGTTCGCAGTTTACGAATTGCTCCCTGCATTTATCCTTTCTTGCATAGTAATCGTTGCCGTTTCACTTTTAACAAAAGCACCTGACGAAGAAATCGTTAAGACTTTTGAAAAGGTTAAAGATATGAGCCAAAAAGGCTTTTTAGAAAGTGAAAACGCATAAAAAACTAACAATATAAAATTAAAAGTCAATCCGAAACGGGTTGACTTTTTTTGTGCAAAAAATAATTTTGTAAAAATTTAAAAAAATAAAAGGGTTTTTAAATTTTATATAGTATAACTATTTGTATAGTAATTTAAACAACACTTTTTAGGGATAAAATGAAAGAAAAAACCTTTAAACAAGAAGAAATGTTTTTATCGGCGTTTGCTTTTAAGTCTATCGACTCGGTGGGTAGGCTTCGTGCAGAAGAGCCTTGCCCTATGCGTACGCCTTTTCAGCGTGATAGGGACAGAATAATTCACTGCAAAGCGTTTAGAAGGCTTAAAAACAAAACGCAAGTCTTTTTCTCGCCAGAAGGCGACCATTATAGGACAAGACTTACGCACACTCTTGCCGTTTCGCAAGTGGCAAGGGCTATTGCAAGGGGGCTTTCTTTGAATGAAGACTTGACAGAGGCAATTGCTTTAGGTCACGATTTGGGGCATACTCCTTTCGGGCATTCGGGGGAAAGAATTTTAAGGGAACTTTCGCCAAAAGGGTTTTATCATAACGAGCAATCGGGAAGGGTTGTGGACGTGTTGGAAAACAACGGGTTAGGGCTAAACTTAACACGAGAAGTGGTTGACGGTATTATAAACCACAGATTAGAAGGCAACCCAAAAACGCTTGAAGGCAAAGCAGTTAGCATTGCCGATAGAATTGCTTACATAAACCACGATATTGACGATGCTGTTGAAGGCGGGTTTATAAGTATAGAAGACATACCGCAGGGTTTAAGAAAAACGTTGGGCAACACTTCAAGAGAAAGAATTAACACAATGCTTTCTTCTATCTATCAGCATAGCGAAGGGAAAAATAGGGTGCAAATGCAACCTGAAATCGAAAAGGCAACAATGGAATTAAGAGAGTTTTTGTTTGAAAGGGTTTATAAAAACAAAACTTTCCGTGATGAAGAAGAAAGGGCAAAGCGTATGATAACCGCCCTTTACGGATACTATAAAAACTCGCCTGAAAAGTTGCCAGAGTTTTACATTAAGCGTTTAGAAGTTGATGATATGGACACCGTTTTGTGCGATTATATATCGGGAATGAGCGATATGTATGCCGTAAAAACGTTTAGTGAACATTTTATTCCAAAGAATTGGAAATTATAAAAGGGGAAACAAATGAAAGGTTTTGACGTTAAGTTCCTTGATGAACTTAAGAATAAAAACGATATAGTCGAAGTTGTGGGAAGATACGTTCAGTTGCAACAAAAAGGCACTAACTTTTGGGGTAGGTGTCCTTTTCACCACGAAAAAACGGCATCGTTTTCGGTCAATTCTGCTGGGCAGTTCTTTTATTGTTTTGGCTGTAAAAAAAGTGGCGACGTTATAAGTTTTATTATGGAAATAGAGTCGCTTGATTTTAACGACGCTGTTAAGTTTTTGGCAGAGCGTGTTAAAATGCCACTCCCTGAAATTAAGTATGATGATGAAAAGGTCAAAGAACAGAAAAAGCAAAAAGAACGTGTGTTGGAGTTGATTAGGGAAACGGCACTTTTTTACGTTAGAAATTTAAGAAGTGAAAAGGGCAGTGCACATTACGAATATGCACTTAAAAGAAAGTTGACGCCCGAAACGCTTGTTAAGTTTGGGTTTGGTGCATCGCTGGACTTTAACACTTTACCTAAATATCTTAAAGAAAAGGGTTATACCTATGAAGAAATGCTTATTGCGGGTGCTATCGGCGAAAAGAACGGCAGGTATTTCGATTGGTTGGGTGGCCGACTTATAATTCCACTTATAGACCAGTTTGGCAACGTTATCTCTTTTGTGGGCAGACGCATAGACGGAATAAAAGAGCAAAAATATATAAACACAAGAGAGTCCTTGGTTTTTTCCAAAGGCAAAACTTTCTTTAACTTAAACAACTTAAAAAAGGCAAAGAACGAAAAGGGTATAGACTCGGTAATTTTGGTTGAAGGGCATTTAGACGTTGTGTCAATGGTGCAAGGCGGAATAAACAACGTGCTTGCAAGTATGGGAACGGCGTTTACAAAAGACCAAGCAAGAATTATAAAGAGATATACCGATAAGGTTATCGTAAGTTTTGACGGGGATTTTGCAGGGCAAGCAGCAACGATTAGGGGGCTTGAAATTTTAAGTGAAGAAGGGCTTGACGTTAAGATTATGTCGCTCCCTGACGGTAAAGACCCTGACGACGTTATACGTGAACAAGGTGCTGATGGATATAGAAGGCTTGTTGCACAAGCAATGCCACTCATAGACTTTAAGTTGGATATTGTCAAAAGGACTTATGACGTCAACACGGTTGACGGAAAGAGGAAGTACGTTGTAAATGCCGTTAAGGTTATAAGGGAAAGCTCTTCGCCAGCCGAACAAGAGGACTTGTTAAAGACGGTTAGGGACGTTTCGGGCATAACTTTAGAGGCGTTAAAAAGAGAACTATATAACACCGAAGTTAAAAAGAGTGAAGAGGTTGCAAAAACGCCGTCATACGTTGATAACGCTGGGGATAAACTTGACATTGCGTCAAGATTTATTTTGGCTTCATACCTATTCAACAAAAACTTTGCAAACGAAACCGAGATAGAAAAGATAGAATTTTTTTCGCCTTTATATAAGGAAATTCAAGACTACATAATCGGGCAAAGGAAAAAGGGCGAAAGGGTTAAGTTTAACGACCTTTATGAAGTGCTTGGCGACGGGCAGATTTCAGAACTTGGCATTATTGCAGGGTTAGAGACTGAAGAAAATAAAAAACTTGACCAAGCGACATACTTTTTTGATTGCGTTAAGTCGTTAAAGTTAGAAAAGATAAATAGGGCGACGGCAAACCTTACCGCACTGTTTGAAAAAGAAATTGAAACTGAAAAAAGGCGAACTTACGCCAAAGAATTAGCATTACTAATTGCAGAAAAGAACAAACTATGTAAATAACGCTTACAATGTTAAGCAGGAGGAACTCTTATGGAAGAAATTATAAAAGAGAATATTGAAGGACAAGAAAACGGGGAAATTTTAACGCCTGAACTTTTAGAAGTGGTTGCAGACGTTATTATAGATTACAAAAAGAGCGGTTGCATTAAGACCTCTCAACTTTTTGACAGGATAGAAAAATTCCAAGCAACGCCTGCTCAATTAGAAGAAATTTATAAAATGTTCGACAATCAAGGTGTGCAAATTATAGATGAAACTGAAAGGGACAAGGACCTTTTTGACCAATTGCTTAAAGAAATTAGTATGGACGACCCTGTCAAAATGTATCTTAAAGACATTGGTAAAGTTCCGCTTTTGCAACCTGAAGAAGAAACCGAACTTGCAAAGCGTATGATGGATGGTGATGAAACGGCTAAAAGGCTTTTGTCCGAAGCAAACTTAAGGCTTGTTGTTTCTATCGCAAAGCGTTATATGGGCCGTGGTATGCAATTTTTGGACCTTATCCAAGAAGGCAACCTTGGGCTTATGAAAGCGGTTGAAAAGTTCGATTATCAAAAGGGCTTTAAGTTCTCAACCTACGCAACTTGGTGGATTCGCCAAGCCATAACCCGTGCTATTGCCGACCAAGCAAGAACAATTCGTATCCCTGTTCATATGGTTGAAACCATTAACAAGTTGATAAGGGTTTCTCGTAGGCTTTTACAAGAGTTGGGCAGAGAGCCTCTCCCAGAAGAAATCGCAAAAGAAATGGATATTGACGAGGCAAGGGTTAGGGAAATTCAAAAGATTGCACAAGACCCTGTTTCGCTTGAAACACCTATCGGTGAAGAAGAAGATAGCCACTTGTCAGACTTTATTGAAGACGAAAAGAGTGCTGCACCAACCGACGCTGTTTCTTACACTATGCTTAAAGAACAGTTAATCGGCGTTTTGGACACGCTTACACCAAGGGAAGAAAAGGTTTTAAGACTTCGTTATGGTTTAGATGATGGCAAGCCAAGGACTTTGGAAGAAGTTGGTAAAGAATTTAACGTTACGAGAGAACGTATCCGTCAAATTGAAGCAAAAGCACTCCGCAAATTGCGTCACCCAAGTCGTTCAAAAAGGCTTAAAGAATATATAAACAAATAATTATGACCGACAGACTTGAAAAGATTTTTGCCCTTATCCCAAAGTGCAACGTGTTTGCAGACGTTGGTTGCGACCACGGTTATATCGCTTATGAAATGCTTAATAGGGGCAAAGCAAATAAGGTTATAATCGCTGATATAAGCAAAAAATGTTTAAGTAAGGCCGAGCAACTTTTATCGGGCTATATCGCCCAAAGCAAAGCACAAAGCGTTGTGGCCGATGGGTTTAACGGCTTGCCCGAAAGCGACGTTGCCTTAATTGCCGGTATGGGCGGAGAGGAAATTTGTTCGATTTTAACTAATGCCAAGTCTTTGCCAAACACACTTGTGTTGCAACCTATGAAAAATGCTGATAAGGTTAGGCTTTGTGCAGTTGAAAAGGGTTATAAAATCCAAAAAGACTTTGTTTTTTACAGTGCTGAAAAGTTTTATGACCTTATGCTTTTAACCGTGGGAAAAGACAGTTTGAGCGATGATGAAATTGAGTTTGGCAGGGATAATATTAAGGATAAATCGATAGACTTTATCAAACAAATAAACGCAAAAGTTTGCGTTATAAACCAAGTTTTAGCCAACCAAAATTTAAGCCAGAGTGCAAAGGAAAAGTTGGTTAAAGAAAAGGAAAAACTTGAAAAAATATGTGTAAAATAGACCAATTTTTGTCAAAATTACAAGAAATAGCACCACTTTCGTTAAGCCAAAAAATGATTGAAAGGGGCGATTACGATAACAGTGGTTTGCTTATAAAAACGAGCGAAAAAGCAGATAAAATTTTGTTTTCGTTGGACCTTTCGGTTAAGGCGATTGAAAGGGCAGTTGAACTTGGTTGCGACACAATCGTCACACACCACCCAGCCATTTATAATCCTGTTAAGAGTTTAGAGTTTGACGGGCAAAATAAAACGGTGTTGCTTGCCATTAAAAACCAACTAAACGTCATTTCAATGCACCTTAATTTAGATATTGCAGGGTTTGGCATCGACCATTTTTTAAGCGTTGGTTTAGGTGGCGAAAATCAGCAAATTATCGAAGTTGTCGATGGCGAGTGTGGATATGGAAGACTGTTTGACGTTAAAGAAAAGCCAATAGACCAATTCGTTAGTGAAATAAAGCAAAATTTCGGTACGGACAAGATTATTTTTTACGGGCAAAAACCTGTTAAAACCATTGCGTCTTTTTGCGGAAGTGGGGCAAGCGTTGCCGTTAATTGTTTAGAAAAAAATGCTTGCTTTGACACGGTTATCACTTCTGACGTTGCACACCACCAATTAAAAGAGTTTGTTGAAGGTGGGGTGAACGTGATAATAATTCCACATTACGCAAGCGAACAGTTTGGTTTTAACAAGTTTTACCAACTTATTTTAGATAAACTAGAAAGCGAACAAAAAGCATTTTATTTTATAGACCATAGATTTATGTAAAGGAGAATTGATTATGATAAAAGCATTGATGGAATATCAAAATCAAGACGCACAATTAAAGGAAATTGAAAACGTCCTTTTAAACAGCGAAGAAAGAAAGAAGAGAAACACTGCAAAAAAATATATTTTGGGTGTTGAAGAAAACGTAAACAAACTTGATGACAGGGCATCTGAACTTAAAGGTGCGTTTGAAAGCATCAGCCAAAAACAAGCCCAACTTTTAGAGCAACAAGCCGAACTTTCACAAGCATTAAACTCTGTTGAAGATGAAAAGCAAGCGTCTTTCTTAATCAAAAAGGTTGATGAACTTATTGCAAAAATGAAAAATTTAAGCGTTGAGGCAGACAAGATTTCTAAAGAATTGCAATCGGTTGTGGCTGAATATGAAAAGATTAAGAAAACCACCAAAGCCGCTCAAATTCAATATAAGGAAAATAACGACAAGTATAAGGAATTGGAAAATTCTTATCAATCTCAAAAGGAAAGTGCCGAAAAAGCCCTTAACGAACTTGCTAAAAAGGTGGATAAGGTGCTTATGGAAAGATACCTTAAAAAGAGAGCGGATAAAATGTATCCTATTTTGTATGAAGTAAAAGGCAATTCTTGCGGGTATTGCAGAATGGAACTTTCAATGTCCGATATGAATAAACTTAAAAATGGCGAAGTTATCGACTGCGAGCAATGCGGAAGACTAATTTATATCGACCAAAAGTAAAAAGAAAAAAGCAAAATTTTGTCCAAGATTTTATCTTGGACAATTTTTTTTATTTAAATAATAATAAAATTTAAAAAAATTATTCGGAAAGCATTGTAAAAGGTCGGTGTTTTTGGTATAATTTATGTTGAGAAAATATTAGGGGTGCTGTTTTGAACGGAGTAGGACGCAATCAAAAGGAAAACAACAATAAAAGCCTTATCTTAACCAAAGAAACGCTTGGCGTGGTTTTGGTGCTTTTTTCAACTTTATGCTTGATTTGTTTAATAACAAGGGAAACCTTATTTTCGGTAATAGGTCAATTTGTAAACGCCTTCTTATTCGGCTGTTTCGGCTTTTTTGCTTACGCCGTTATTTTGACGCTTTTATCGTTTGGTATCTTGTGTATCAGTGGTAAGGCCCTTAACCTTTCAAAAAAGCGTAAGGTTTTGTTTACCGTGTTGTTTTTAATGGTTGCCCTAATCTCACACCTTGCGACTGCAAACCCAAACGGCTTATCTTTTGGCGATTACGTTGCGGTTTGTTATGATATGGGTGAGTTCGGCCTTGCATCAACAAGTGCGGGCGGATTTTTCACGGGTATGCTTGCTTATCTTATTTGCTCACTATTAACCGACGTTGGAAGTTTTGTCGTTTTAGGCTTGGCTATTTCGTTTGTTGGATATTTCTTAATAAAAGATTTCCTTAAAGAGCCAAACGGTGCAAGAAAGCATAGTGCAAATAAGTTTAGAAGTTCGTTTGTAAAAGAAGAAGATTTGGGCGTTGAAGTTGCTGGCGAAAAGGATTACCCTGTTGAAAGCGTTGATTTTTCAGTTCAACCGGGCAAACAAAAACTTTTCGTAAACCATGCAACCGACTTTGCTTTTAAGAACAAAAGGGAAATGCAAAGGGACGAGCAGAACGGCAACTCGATTAAGGTTGAGTTTTCTGCTGGGGGCTTGGCTGTGGTTAAAACTGCAAGCACTCAAGTCGAAAAACCTGCTCAACCTGCTATGCCACAAGACGATTATAAAAAGAAACTTGATTATATTAAAACGCCAACCGTTATCGATATGGAAAAATATTCATCGGTTGGGTATTTTGGAAACAATTACTCGCAAAATCAAACTATTGTTTCTGATTACGTTTCGCCAAGGCAAGAAAGCACCGTAAACGTGTTTGGCGAAAAAGAAGAACAAGATATTCCGTTTATTGAACACGAAGAAAAACCAACTCAAATCAGTGGGCAAGAAAGTGCCGAACAAAGGGCACAAATGTTTGATGAAAGATATTTGACCAATCAAGAAATTGACGTTAGCGACACGCCTTTTATTCAAATGGATAAGCCTGCCCAACAAGAAGAGCCAGCGATAGAAAAAGAAGAAGAGCAAGAAATTCCGTTTATAGACGAAACGACAACCGAAGAAAATATAGACACGCCTATTATCCCATCAAGGACAACAAGGTATGATTTTAATAATGCCCAAACTGTTAGCGAAGACAGTTATGTTGCAGAAGATGCTGAAGAAATAGAAAATGAAGAACAGTTTGAAGAAAGTTTTTCTGCCGAGGCTTTAGAACAAATTGAACAAGAAGAAATTTTACCAACAGAGTCAAATATAAAGACAAACCAAAGGGTAAGAAGTATTTTCTTTGACGATAAAGAACAAGTTGAAGAACAAAGTGTTGGCTACACAAGTAGGGTGAACGCCGACAATAACCAAGGCTCAAGACGCAGTTATATTTTTGGAAACGATACCAACAAGGCTGAACAAGTTGAACAACCAAAAGAAGAAAAGAAAGAGAAGGCGATTGTGCCAATAAATAGGGAATATTTCCGCCCACCGTTTGACCTTTTGGAAAGTTATGCTCAACCTATTGATGCACAACAAGAAAACCACGAAGAGCGTATGGAAATTATTAAAAGGACGCTTGAACAGTTTAAGATTGATGCTCAAACTAAAGGCTACGTTCAAGGCCCTTCAATAACAAGATACGAAATAATGATGCCAGCAGGCATTTCAGTTAAAAATATTCTTCGTTATGACGATGACCTTAAAATGCGTTTGTCGGCTAAAAACGGCGTAAGAATTGAAGCACCTATTCCAGGCAAAGACTTGGTTGGTATTGAGGTTGCAAACAACATTAAAGTGACCGTTGGCTTAAAAGAGGTTATGCAAGATTTAACCGAGAAAAAGACTAAAGCGGGCTCGCTTATGTTTGCTCTTGGTAAAGATATTGTTGGCAACGCTATTTCTGATGACTTGACCAAAGGCCCACACTATTTGGTTGCAGGTGCAACCGGTTCGGGCAAGAGCGTGTGCTTGCACGTTATGTTGGTAAGCCTTCTTATGAGATATAGTCCGGAAGAATTAAAACTTGTTTTAATCGACCCAAAGAGCGTTGAGTTTAGAAAGTATGAGCATTTGCCACATTTATTGGTTGATGAAATTATCACCGAACCAAAAAGGGCTTTGGCACTTTTGCAATGGGCATATGACGAAACCAATAGAAGAAACGATATGTTCACGGCTTGCGGTGGACACATAAGTAATATCGACGATTACAATTCAATGATTGCAAACGATAAGATTGCAAAACTTCCAAGAATAGTTTTTGTTATTGATGAACTTGCCGACCTTATGGAAGCGTGCAAAAAAGATTTGGAAGAAAAGATTAGAAAGATTGCTGCAAAATCTCGTTCTGCAGGTATCCACTTGGTTCTTGCAACGCAACGTCCGTCAGTTGACGTTATCACGGGTACTATTAAGGCAAACTTGCCATCAAGAATAGCACTAAAAGTTATGAACTTTGCCGATTCGCAAACTATTTTGGCAGGTGGCGGTGCAGAAAAACTTTTGGGCAACGGCGATATGCTTTATAGGAACTCTTCAATGGCTGATTACGAAAGGTACCAAGGTGCATATATCAGCGGTAGGGAAATTTCAAACGTCGTTGAATATATTAAAGAAAAAAATACTGCGTACTTTGATGATGACGTTAAAGATTTCCTAGAAAAAGAAACCCGCCCACAAGTTGAAGAAACACATTCTTCACACGAAGAAGGCGGTGCGACCGAAGAGTTTAGCGAACAATTCTTAAAAGCACTTTGGTTTGGTGTTAAAACGGGTTCAATTTCCATTTCTTCATTGCAAAGGAGATTTTCTATCGGCTATCCAACTGCTGGAAAGATTATTGATAGAATGGAACACAAAGGCTTTATTTCGCCAAACGAAGGCAGTAAGGCAAGAAAAGTTTTAATGACAACTGATGAGTATATTTCAAGGTTTGGACCTGGCATAGAAGACGAATATTGATATGAAAAAACTTAAAGGAAAAAAGGTCGGCGTTATTTCGCTTGGCTGTGATAAAAATAGGGTTGACACCGAAAAAATGCTTGCGATTGTCAGCCAAAAGCACAGTTTGGTGTCAAATATCGAGGACGCTGATATTATAATTGTCAACACTTGTGCGTTTTTGGAAAGTGCAAGAAAAGAAGCAATAGAAGAAATTTTATTGAGTTTAGAGCAAAAGAAAAACGGTGCGGAAAAGGTTATCGTTTCGGGGTGCTTGCCACAAAAGTTTATAACTGAACTTGAAAGTGAACTTTTAGAAGTCGATGCCTTTTTGGGCGTGAGCGATTATAAAGAAATTTTGCAAGTTATAGACAGGATATACTCGGGTGAGCGAGTGATTTGTGTTGGCACGCCAAGAGAAGAGTGTGGAAACAAAAGGGTTTTGACCACTGATGGATATGCATACCTAAAGATTGCAGACGGCTGTTCAAACCACTGCACCTATTGTTTAATTCCGTCTATCCGTGGCAAATATCGTTCGGTGCCACTTGCCGACTTAATGGAAGAAGTTAAGGCTTTGGGCGAAGTGAAAGAACTTATTTTGGTTGCACAAGACAGTGCAAAATACGGGTTAGACTTACAGCCAAAGAGCAGTTTAGTTGAACTTATTAAAAAGTTGTCTAATCTGTCCACCGTAAAAAGCATAAGACTTTTATATTGCTATCCGGAAAACATAACCGATGAACTAATAGAAGAAATTGCAAATAACGACAAGGTTATTAAGTACATAGATATGCCACTTCAACACGCAGACGACGGCGTTTTGAAACTCATGAACAGAAAAGGCACGGGGGAAGGGTATTTACGCTTAATCGAAAAACTTAAACAAAAGGTTAAGGGAATTGCAATCCGTTCAACCTTTATCACGGGTTTTCCACGAGAGAGTGAAGAGGCATTTAATAACCTAGCCGAGTTTTTGTTAAAGGCAAAACTCTTTAACGCAGGCTTTTTTAAGTATAGCAGAGAGTTGGGGACGCCAGCATATAAACTTGACGGGCAAATTCCTGCAATCATAAAGCAAAAAAGATATAGAAAACTTTATGCGATACAAAAGAAAGTGGTTAAGGAAAACAATAAAGCACTTATCGGCAAAACGGTTAAGGTTTTTGCAGAGGGGTTTGATGCCGACCAATTAGTTTATTATGGCAGAGCGTATTTTAACGCACCTGATATTGACGGAAAGGTTTATTTCTTTTCGGGCGATGAAGTGAATTTTGGCGAGTTTTACGATATAAAAATTATAAAGGCAACGGGCTATGACCTGTATGGAGAAAGACAATGAATTTACCAAACAAACTAACGATTTTAAGACTTGTAATGATACCATTATTCGTTTTAACCTTTTATCTAACCGTTATTCCTTATAATTACATAATTTCGGCAGTGATTTTTATGCTTGCTGCATTTACCGATTTTTTGGACGGATATATTGCAAGAAAGTATAAATTAGTGACCAATTTAGGCAAGTTTTTAGACCCAATCGCAGACAAAGTGCTTGTTTCAACCGCACTTATCGTAATGCTTTTGCCATATCCAAACCAAAGTGCAATTTTGCCTTTCTATGGTGCTATTGCAGTGGCAATAATTTTGGCAAGAGAACTTATTGTCAGCGGGTTTAGAATTGTTGCAGCGTCAAACGGCAAGGTTTTGGCGGCAGATAAGTCTGGCAAAATAAAAACCTTTATGCAAGACGTTGCCGTTATAGTTTTATTGTTCGGTGCTGACCTTATGCCTAATCTATACTCAATTATCAACATAGTTGGGCTTGTATTTTTAGGTTTAGCAACACTTTTAACCATTTATTCGGGTATTGAATGCGTGGTTAAAAACAGAGAAGTTCTTAAAGAAGAAAAATAAGTTAAAATTACCTTAAAAGGACGACCAATGAAAAGTGCACTTATATTTTTCCGCAACTTAAAATCCGATTTTGATGGCGACTATCTTAAAAACGTGGTCAGTGCATTTAGCCATGGTGGGCTTGATTTTGACACGGTTGAGTTGCTTTCTGATACCGATGATTTGGGCTTTAAGCGTAGGCTTACCGAGTTTAAGGATATGTTTGAAAACGTTGTGATTATAGGTGGCGATGCGGTCAGGTTTAACTTTAAGCAAATTATCGCACAGGCTTTTGAGACGGTTTTGTTGGAAAACGAAACGGCACGCAACTTTTTAGATGCCGTTATTAAAGCAAACGCAATAGATTACCCAGATGACTTTGCAGTTATGCCAATCGAGGCAAACGTTATCCCAAACGTTTACGGCGGGTTTCAAGGCTTTATTTTAGATGCAGAAGACCTTACCCTTTCGGTTTTGCCTTTTGATTATAAAGAAATAAAGACTATGTGCGATAAATACATTTTGCCATATCTTGAAAGCAAATTAGGGGTTAAAAAAACACGCCTAACCCTAAAATATTTTGGCGATAAAGATAAGATTGAAAAAACCTTATCAAGCCTTGAAAAAGATTTTGCAGAGCCGTTTTTTTGGAGCGTGTTTGAAAAGAACGGCGATAACACGGTGGACTTGCTATTCGATTATGAAACGCAAGAAAGCGTTAAAAAAGAAGTTGTTAGACAATTAGTTTCCGTTCACAAAGAAGATATTTACGCCGAGTACGACGTTAGTTTAAGTCAACGCCTATTCGACCTTTTGGAGTTAAGGGGGGTTAAACTTTCAACTGCCGAATCGTTTACGGCTGGCAGGGTTGTTTCGGAAATTATTAAAAATTCGGGAGCATCAAAGTATGTGCACGAAGGTGTGGTTTGTTATTCAAACCAAAGCAAGATTAACAGATTAAAGGTCAAAAAGGACGACCTTATGCGTGAAGGTGCTGTTAGTGCCGTTGTCGCTTATCAAATGGCAGTTGGGCTAATAAAAGACGGTGCGGATATTGCCCTTTCAACAACGGGAATTGCAGGCCCAAAGAGCGATGATACGTCTAAACCCGTGGGGTTATGTTATATAGCAGTGGGTATGAAAGACGGCGTGCATACTTATAGGTTTAAGTTTAACGGCACGAGAGAAGAGATAACTGAAAGAGCAAAGAATACTGCACTCTTTTTAGCAATAAAAAAATTAAAATCATTATAGAGGAAAATTATTATGGATGAAGCAAAAATAAAAGCACTTGACGGTGTTATGGCACAAATTGAAAAACAATATGGCAAAGGTGCAATTATGCGTCTTGATCAAGCCGCTGACACAAGCATTGAAGTTTTACCAACAGGCTGTTTGTCGCTTGACCTTGCAATAGGTATCGGTGGACTTCCAAGGGGAAGAATTATTGAAATTTACGGGCCAGAATCTTCTGGTAAAACTACGGTTGCACTTCACGTTATTGCAGAAGCACAAAAAGCGGGTGGAATTGCTGCGTTTGTTGACGCAGAACACGCACTCGACCCTGTTTATGCAAAGGCGTTAGGGGTAAACCTTGATGAACTTTACGTTTCACAACCAGATACGGGTGAACAAGCACTTGGCATTACCGAATCGCTTGTAAACAGTAAGGCTGTTGACGTTATAGTTGTGGACTCTGTTGCTGCCCTTACCCCAAAGGCTGAAATCGAAGGGGATATGGGGGACTCTCACGTGGGTTTACAAGCAAGGCTTATGTCTCAAGCGTTAAGAAAATTAACGGCAATCACAAACAAGAGCAAAACTTGTATTATCTTTATTAACCAACTTCGTGAAAAGGTTGGCGTTATGTTCGGCAACCCAGAAGTGACTGCGGGTGGTAAGGCTCTTAAATTCTACGCAAGCGTTAGAATTGACGTCAGAAAGGCAGACGCTCTTAAAGATAGCGAAGGCACTTACGGAAGCCACACCAAAGCAAAAGTTGTTAAAAACAAGGTGGCCCCACCATTTAAAACGGCAGAGTTCGATATTATTTTCGGCAAAGGTATTTCAAAGGGCAGTTGTTTAATTGACCTTGGTTTGCAATATGATATTATCGGAAAGAGCGGGGCTTGGTTCTCTTATAATGGCGAAAAAATTGCACAAGGCAGAGAAAAGGCTGTTGCTTACCTTGAAGCAAACGAACAAGTTGCAAAAGAAGTCGAAGAAAGAATTTTAACGGCATTTAACGATAAGAATAAAAATGCTTAATCTTATTATTTGACTTTTTGCTTATTTTGTTATAAAATATAAGTAGATAAAAATGCTATAAGCATTAAATAAAAACAGGAGGGCATAAAATTATGCAAAACATTAATTTGGGCTTCCTGTTCTTAGCAAGCGACGGATTATTTATTGGCGTCGTTGCTGGATTAGTAGTATTAGCGATAGTCGCAGGGATTTTGAGCTGGATATTAAGTGCTAAATCATTGAAAAAAAGATATGAAAAAGATGCAGGAGATATTGAAACTCAACGAAACAGAATGCTCGATGACGTTAGAGAAGAGAGCAGGGCTATAAAAAAAGAAGCTATTTTAGAAGCGAAAGAACAGGAAATTAAACTTCGCAACGATTTTGAACGTGAATCTAAAGAAAAGCGTGTTGAACTTCAAAGATTAGAAAACAGGCTTAACCAAAAAGAAGAAAGTTTGGAAAAGAAAGAAGAAAATCTTGCGAAAAGAAACGAAGAAACTACAAGACAACAAAACGCTTTAAAGGCAAAAGAAATCGAACTTGAAAATAAGATTGAAGAAATCAATTTACAACATCACAAGATGATTGAAGAGTTTGAAAAAATTGCCCAAATGAGCAAAGAAGAAGCAAAAAAAGAACTTATTGACGCTATTACGGACGAGGCGAGAAGGGACGCTGCCGGTATGGTTAAAAATATCGAGGCAGAAGCAAAAGAAAACGGCGAAAGAAAGGCAAAGGAAATCGTTAGCCTTGCTATTCAAAAATGTAGCACCGAACAGGCTACTGAAATCACCGTTTCCGTCGTTCCTCTTCCAAGCGACGATATGAAAGCAAGAATTATCGGTAGAGAAGGCAGAAACATTAGAACGCTTGAAAATGCAACCGGTATCGAACTTATTATCGACGATACGCCAGAAGTCGTTATCGTTTCAGGTTTTGACCCAGTTAGAAGGGAAGTTGCAAGAATTGCACTTGAAAAACTTATTCAAGACGGCAGAATTCACCCTGCAAGAATTGAAGAAACGGTTGAAAAGGTTAAAAAGGAACTTGACGCTCAAATCAAAGAAGCAGGCGAATCTGCTATGTTTGAGTGTGGAATATTCGGGCTTCACCCAGAAGTTGTTAAACTTTTAGGCAGGCTTAAATTTAGAACGAGTTATGGTCAAAACGTGTTAAAGCACTCTATTGAAGTTGCACATTTAGCAGGCGTTATGGCAACCGAACTCGGCATCGACGTTGGTCTTGCTAAACGTGCTGGTTTATTGCACGACTTGGGTAAGGCGGTTGACTTTGAAATTGAAGGCACACATATGCAAATCGGTGGCGACCTTGCTAAAAAGTATAAGGAAAACCACAACGTTGTTAATGCAATTCTCGCTCACCACGGTGACGTTGAGCCAAAGACTTTAGAGGCTGTTTTAGTTCAAGC
>CAJGDO010000013.1 GCA_904502225.1 uncultured Clostridia bacterium | reverse complement strand
GATAAAAGCATTTTGCCAAGGTTGCCGTGACCTAAACCAACTTTTCTGTTTTCAGCAACAGAGCCTGGGATACAGAACGCTTGTAAACCGATACCGATATTAGCAGCAGCGGTTGCAGCAGACTTGTCGCCTGTTTTTTCAGCAGCCTTTAATGCGATTGCACTACCAACTGTGTATGCCCATTTAGCGTTTTCAAAGCAGATTGGTTGTGTTTCTTGTGTGATAGTGTAAGGAGAAATACCATATTTATCACAAATTTCTTTACATTCGTCAATTGATGAAATGCCGTATTCTTTTAATGTTGCCAGAATTTTGGCTTCTCTTCTTTCATAACCTTCAAATTGTGCCATTTTTCTTTCCCCCTATTACTCTTTACGTGGGTCAATATACTTAACCACACCATCTTCAGCCTTAAAGCGACCATAAGTGCCTTTTGACTTTTCATATGCTTCGTTAGGTTCCATACCTTTCTTAATAAAGTCGGTCATCTTGCCAAGTGAAACGAATTCATAACCAACAACTTCGTCATTTTCGTCAAGAGCCATTTTGGTACAATAACCTTCGGTCATTTCCAAATATCTTACGCCTTTTGCCTTGGTACCATACATTGTACCAACCATTGAACGTGCACCCTTACCTAAATCTTCCATACCTGCACCGATAACTAAACCACCTTCAGAGAAAGCAGATTGTGAACGGCCATATACGATTTGCAAGAAAAGTTCTCTCATTGCGGTGTTGATAGCATCGCAAACAAGGTCTGTATTAAGTGCTTCAAGCAAGGTTTTGCCTGGTAAAATTTCTGCTGCCATTGCCGCAGAGTGTGTCATACCAGAACAGCCAATAGTTTCAACAAGTGCTTCTTCAATAATACCGTCTTTAACGTTTAATGAAAGTTTACAAGCACCTTGTTGTGGTGCACACCAGCCTACACCGTGCGTGTATGCAGAAATGTCTTTAATTTCTTTCGCTTCAACCCATTTTCCTTCTTCTGGGATTGGAGCTGGGCCATGTTTTGGGCCTTTGCATACGCAGGTCATTTCTTTTACTTCAGTTGAATACTGCATAAATCTATGCCTCCAAAATTTTATCTATATTTTTCTTTGTTTTAGTATATCATAATAACGCATTTTTGACAATTATTTTTTACGCCTTTTTTATCTTTAATCCTTTTTTTCGTGCGAGCGTTTATGATAAAACAAATATTGCTGATAGTATCCCGAATTTTCTTTGAATCTTTCAACTAAATAATCGGATATTTTTGCCCTATCTTTAATCTCACCTTTAAAATCTTCCCTATAAACTTTTTCTATCCAAGTATCCACAGGGAAACTGTCGCTTTTATGAAAGCCGAAAAGCAAAACACAGTCCGCAACCTTTTTGCCCACGCCTAAAATGCCTAAAAGACTTTTTCTTAATTCTTTGGTTGAAAGGGCGTTTAATTCGTGCAAGTTTAAGCCGTTGTATATGCTTTCTGCAAGGTTTTTTATATATCTTGCTCTATAACCTAGCCCGATATTTTGATAAAAAGATAGGTCTGCTTTTGCCATCTTTTCCACTGTCGGAAAGGCAAAATATTCTATACCTAAAATTTCTCTTTTCTCGCCCAAGCCTTGACATAATTTTTCGATTATTCCCTTAATTCTTGGGATATTGTTGTTTTGGGAAATTATAAATGAAAAGAGCGTTTCTTCTATATCTTGATTTAAAATTCTTATACCCTTTCCGCTTTCAACCGATTTTGTTAAAATTGAAAGGTTTTGGCTTTTTGCACTGTCGCAAATGGCTTTATAATCTCTGTTTAAATCAAAAAAGTTAATAAAGTACTCTTTTTCTTCTGCCAAGCACTGTATTGTGGTTTGGTTGTTTTCGGTATGAATAATTGCACCCTTATCTTTTGATAGGACCAAATAGCCTTTATTTAGTTTTTTAAAACGGAAAATTTGCCCACAGTCTAACGTGGACAAGGCGTCAAAATATTCACTATCAAAAATGATTTTTTCAATCTTGTTCATACCACTACCTAATAAAAAATAAACGGACTGGGAAAACCTAGTCCGTTATTTATTTTAGTTTTCTTTTGCGTAAACGCTAACTTTTTTGTCGTTTCTGCCCATTCTTTCGAACTTAACAACACCGTCAATCAAAGCGTATAAAGTATCGTCACTGCCGATACCTACGTTATTACCTGGGTGAATCTTTGTTCCTCTTTGACGAACGATGATGCCACCAGCAAGAACTTCTTGACCGTTAACTCTCTTTACACCAAGTCTTTTTGCGTTGCTGTCTCTGCCGTTTTTGGTACTACCACCACCTTTGTGGTGTGCAAATAATCTAAATAATATCATATTTCTACCCTCCGTCCTTACTTCGCAACGATTTCAAGAATCTTAACAGCCGTAAATGGTTGTCTGTGACCTTGTTTCTTTCTTTCGTTTTTCTTTGCTTTGTATTTGAACACGATAATTTTTTTGTCTTTGCCTTGTTCAACTACTTCGCCTACTACCTTAAATGCCTTTGCTTCGTCAGCAACTTTAACGCCGTTTTCATCTGAAACCATTAAAACGCTGAACTCAACTTTGTCGCCTACATTTGCTGAAAGTTTTTCAAATCTGATAACTTGACCAACTTCTGCTTTGTACTGCTTTGAACCGTTTTCTACGATTGCGTACATAATTTTACCTCCTGCTAACCTGTCTCGCCGAATTTAATTTTGGGGCAGTGATTACACGTTTATAAAACCCCTTTCGAGCGGCTACCTTGTGTATTTTATAATATTTTGCTAAAAAAGTCAAACGTTTTTACATATTTTATTTAACCTTTCACAAACTATTTTTAACATTTTATAAAAGGAGATTTTTATGGAGTTAAACGATTATAACCAAAAAGCACTTAACGATATTTATAAAAACGCACACATTGCACTTCAAAGCATTTCCGACCTTTTGCCGTCGGTTGAAGATGATGATATTAAAAATCATTTGACCGAAGAGTATGAAGGTTATGAAAAAGTTATTGGCAAACTTTCAACCTTTATGGCAGAGCATAACGTTGACCCAAAGGATATTAACCCACTAAAAAAGGCTATGCTTTGGAGCAGTATTAAGATGAAAACGCTTTTTAATAACAGCAGAAACCAAGTGGCGGAAATGATGATTAACGGAACTGTTATGGGCATTAACGAACTTACCGCTATGAAAAACGAAGGCTCTAACCTTGATGAAGGCGTTTTAGAGTTGTTAAACGAACTTTTATCCCTAGAAGAACAATACGAGCAAGAACTAAAAAAGTTTTTATAACAAAATTAAAGGGTACAACCAATTTGGCTGTACCCTTTTGATTCTTATAAGTTTATTTTGTACCGAAAATTCTGTCACCTGCATCGCCTAAACCTGGAAGTATATAACAATGTTCATTTAAACATCTATCTAATGTTGAAACGTAAATTTCAACGTCTGGATGAGCATCTGCAACCTTGCTAACACCTTCTGGTGCACCGATAATTGACATCAATTTAATCTTTTTGCAACCACGTTTTTTAAGCATTGTAATCGCATCACAAGCACTGCCACCTGTTGCAAGCATTGGGTCAACAACCATAACAACTTTTTCTTCAATACCCACAGGAAGTTTGCAATAATACTCTTTTGGCTCAAAAGTTTCTTCATCACGATATAAACCGATATGTCCAACTTTTGCGGCTGGGAATAATGATAAAATTCCATCAACCATACCAAGCCCTGCACGAAGAATAGGAACAATGGCAATTGAGTTTTCTTTTACAACAGTTTGTTCAACCGTTTCAAGTGGAGTTTCAACAACAATTTTTTGTGTTGGAACGTCCTTAAAACTTTCGTATGCCATAAGCGTTGCAAGTTCACTTATAACTTCTCTAAACTGTTTTGTATTAGTGTTTTTATCTCTAATAATTGCAAGTTTATGACGGATAAGTGGGTGGTCTAAAATATAAACGTTTTTATATTCTTTCATAATTGCTCCTTATAAATTAAGCAACATCTTTTTCGCTCTTTTCTTCCTTCTTTGCTTTTGATGGTTTTAAGATAACGTTTGTGATGATACCTAAAATCAATGCACAAGCAATTGCTGAAATTTTAATCAATGGTGTTGCAAACGTGTTAACACCACCATCAATAACGCCGAAGTTAAGTGTTAAACCACCAATACCTGGGATTAAAATTGCTGCAACTACGAATAAGTTTTTAGAATCGTTTAAGTCAACATCTTTGAACATCTTTAAGCCTGATACTGCGATAAAGCCGTAAAGAGCGATACAAATACCACCTACTACACAATCAGGAATTGTTTGAATGAATACCATTACTGGATAAACGAATGCCAAAACAATACACATAATTGCAGTTGTTAAAATAGTTTTTACTGATGCATTGCCTGAAATTGCAACACAACCTACTGCTTCGCCATAAGTTGTATTTGGACAACCACCAAAGAATGCACCAGCCATAGAACCAACACCATCACCTAAAAGTGTTCTATCTAAACCTGGTTCTTGAAGTAAATCTTTACCAATAATTGAACCTAAATTCTTGTGGTCTGCAACGTGTTCAGCAAATACTACTAATGCAACTGGTGCAAACGCTAATAAGATAGAAACTACTCCTGCACCATCTAACAACAATTCGCCACTTGTCAATTCTTTAATAGCACCAACAAAAGTAATGTTTGGCAACCAGTTGTTAAAGTCTGCAACTGCTTGGAATTTTGAGAAGTCAATAATTTTGCAATATAAACTTCCACAAGCATGATAACCGATAAGTGTTATGATAGCAGCAACAACATAGCCTGCTAAAACACCAATAATAAATGGTATCATTCTTAACCCTTTGCTACCTTTAACTGAAACGATAACGGTCACCAAGAAAGTTACGATTGCAACTACAATACCTAAAAGGTTATAGTTTGCTGTATCAACTGCTGTGTTCATAACGTTGTTCATTGCTGAACCTGCAAGGCTTAAACCAATAAGAGCAACAGTTGGCCCAATAATAACAGGTGGCATCAACTTGTTAATCCAGCCAGCACCAACTTTCATTATGATTAATGCAATAATTACATAAACTAAACCAGCAAAAATTGAGCCTAAAATTATACCGCAATATCCATATGAAACGCCTGTTATAAGTGGCGAAATAAATGCAAACGAACTGCCTAAAAATACAGGGCTCTTAAATCTGGTGAATAGTAAATATACTATCGTACCAACGCCCGCACCTATTAAAGCAGCCGCTTGGCTCATTCTGCCTGTGCCTTGGTCAACTAACACTGGCACTAATACCGTTGCAGCAAGAATTGCTAACACTTGTTGGAAAGCGAACAACAAGTTCTTACCGAAAGGTGGTTTCTCGTGAACGTCATAAATCAATCCGTTCTTGTTCATTTGTTTTTCCTCCACAAATTTATTTTTTCTTTTTTTACAAAAAAAAGAAGCCAAAAGTGGCTTCTTTAAAAACTGATTTTTGGGGTGCAAGAAAAAGGTCTATTTTGTGATGCAGTTTGTAAAAAATAATTTTTCATAACAAAACCCTTTTCCTTAAACCTATCAAATACTATGATAGCACCTTTAACATAATTTTTCAAGTCTTTTTAAAAATTTTGTCGAAATTTATTTTTTTACTAAAACTTTTTTAAGTTTTGCAAATCTTGGAAGTCCGTCTTCTTTAAGCATATCAACTTCGCCTTGGATAAGTGGAAGTGCATAATCAACGAATTCGTTAGAAATGCCTGTGCCGTTATTGATAATCCATTCAAGTGGAACGGTCTTTTCAGTGTTAGCAGCAAGTTCTAATGGTAAAAGTTTGTATTCGCATTCGTATTTTGCACCTTCTTTTCTTGCATAGCAAACCATTTTGTCAGTTTCGCCGTTTACTGCTGCTCTAACTGCTTGTTTACCTGCTTCGAAAGTTTCTTCAACGTCAGTTGCACTTGCACAGTGTGCTGCACATCTTTGCATCAATGAAAGTTCGACTGCCCTTACCTTTGAGCCTGTTTCAGCCTTAACAATGTTTGCAAGTGTTGCTGCAACGCCACCTAATTGAGCGTGACCAAAACTGTCACGTGCACCAACTTGGCCAAGTGCTTCACAAACTAACACGCCGTCAGCATTTTTGATACCTTCTGAAACAACTGCGATACACTTGTTGTTATTCTTTGCCATAACGTCTTTAACGTCTGCAATAAACTTGTTAACGTCAAATGCGATTTCTGGAAGATAAATAAGGTCAGCACCTAAACCCTTTGCGTTTGCAAGTTGAGCGGCAGCGGTAAGCCAGCCAGCGTTTCTTCCCATAACTTCGATAACGCAAATCATTGGCGTATCGTAAACCTTTGCATCAAGGTTGATTTCCATAATAGAAGTTGCAATATATTTTGCTGCTGATGCAAAGCCTGGGCAGTGGTCGGTTCCGTAAAGGTCGTTATCGATTGTCTTTGGAACGCCAATAACGTTCATTTCGTAGCCTGATTTAGCCATATATTTGCTGATTTTATTGCAAGTGTCCATACTGTCGTTGCCACCGTTATAGAAGAAATAACGGATATTATATTTTTTGAACACTTCTAAAAGTCTTTTGTAATCAGTGTCATCAACAGATGCGTCTTTAAGTTTATATCTAACTGAACCGAGTGCTGATGATGGTGTGTTCTTTAATAATTCTAATTCCTTAATGTCTTCTTTTGACATATCAAAAAATTCTTCGTTAAGAATTCCCCTAATGCCGTGTGCTGCACCGTAAACTTCGGTAATCATATCGTTTGATAAACCTTCGATAAATACGCCTGCTGCACTTGCGTTAATAACTGACGTTGGCCCGCCTGATTGAGCGAACATCAATGCTCCTTTTAAACCTTTCATTTCTTTTCTCCTTTATGTAAATAATTATATTTTTCTATTAAAACTTGATGATTGAAACGCTTGCTGCTGGAACAAAGATATCGTACGTTTTATCATCAATCTTCTTAATTTCCAACTTGCTTGATTGGTAAATAGTTTCAAGGTTTGGTGTTTGCTTAAACACAACTCTAACAGTTTTATCTGCTTCGTGGTGGATTATGTCACCAACGTTTTCGTCCCTTTCATTACCTTCGTTGTTGAAAATGGTTAAGAAGTCGTCACCCTTTTCGTTTTTAGAAACGATATATGGGAGGCCTTCAACATAGCAAGGCATAATTTCTTTTTCCAAGTCTTTAAGGGTCTTTTCTAACTTGTTAATGTCGCTACTATCAATAACGTTAAACTCTGCACCTTTCTTCTTTAAGAAGTTGCCTTCTTTGGTTGCATCGATTAAGTATTTATAGTTTTTAAGTGCTTCATCTGGCGTATCGTCATAAATAACGTCAAACAAATCGCCAAAACGAGAGTTTGTGAGGACAAAGCCTTCGTTTCCACGCACTTCATCAGCGTTTGCAAAAATAAGTTTCAACACGTCTTCTACGTGACCAAAGAAATCGATTTCTTCTTGACTTAATGGGCTTTCCAAATTGGTTGTCTTATGTTCACCGATTTTCCATTCAGTAAATATGTCTGGAAGTTCGATACAACTTAATTCTTGTGGTAAAACGATTGCAAATGGAATATTTGCTTTGATATAGCCTAATGCTTGTGTTCTATCGATAAATTCTTTCTTTAACTTACCGTATGCTGAAAGTGTGAATTCTTCACAGTCTTGATAACTGCAATATGCACCCCATTCTTCTGACATATAATCACAACCGCTCATATAGCCGTGGTTATAAATTCTGTCTTGAAGAAGTCTTGAACTACCGCCGTTTTCGCCATACTTGCTGATATATTCTGCTTTTGGCAAGCATCTTTCATTGATACCCTTTAAGCAATAGTTAGGCATAATATAGTCGCCTGGAATTTCACGCCAGCATTCGTAATAAATACCCCAAGTTTTGTTATAGCAAGTTGCCATACCACGTGCAACTGCAACAGCAAGTCTCATAAGTGGAATTTGTGCACCAACTTCTGGCATAAACGTTCTCATTCCCAAATCGTTTTGTATTTTTGTTGCCAAATAATAACTGTCGCAAGGAATAACGTTGTCATCAGTATCGTCAAGTCTTCTTTGGAACATTTCCTTTAATTCTTCAATGAATTCTGGGTATGTTTCAGCATAAGTTTTTGTTGCGTAATATTCAAGGCTGTCCGTTGTGATTGAATGAAGTGGCGTTCCGTCTGGAAGTTTTGCAAAACGGTGAACCATTATCTTCTTCATTTCTTCTAAATCGTATGGGCCTTTATGTCCCATTCTTCTAATAATACCTTTCCACTCTGACCTTCTGCGGTTAGAACCACTTTCGTGAACTTGGAAACCCAAAAACCAATCGCCAAGCATTTCACGATAATCATTTGCAAGTTCTAAATCAAACTTATAATCGTGCCAAGTTGCACCACCACAAAGTCTATCAACATACATAGGCGTTTTTGTTTCTTTTATGTAGTTGTAGAATTTGCTACCCTTTTTAGCATATTCATTAAACTTAATGTGATTAGGGAATCTATAACTTTGTTGGATACGAAGCCCTGAATCTTTGTTTAACAAACCGTTCTTTTCTAACCCTTTTATAAAATGGTCATCATAAGCGTGAAAAAATTTCATTGTCCTTCTCCTTCTTTTGACAAATAATTATTTATTAAAATTGTAAGATTACAACGCCTGTTGCTGGAACTAAAACGTTATAAGTCTTATCATCAATTTTTTCAATTTCTACTCTCGTTGAAGAATATAACACTGTTGGCACGGTGCCTTCCTTAAACCAAACTTTAACAAACTTGTCCGCCTTGTCGTCAATTGTGTCGCCCTTTAACAAACTTCTTGTATTGCCTTCGTTGTTAAAGATTGAAAGCAGTTGGTTGCCGTTTTTATCTTGTGACACAATCCAAGGTAAACCTTCAACAAAGCAAGGCATAACTTGTTTTGTTAATTCATTTAAGGTTAATTCTAACTTGTCAATATCACTGCTGTCTATAATTTTTAGGTTTGTGCCTGCTTTTGCTTTGATAAATTCGCCGTCTTTGGTTGCATCAATCAAATATTCATAATTATTCAATGCACTTTCTGGCGTGTCATAATATATAATATCGAATTGGTCACCAAATTTAGAGTTAGTTAAAACGTGACCTTCGTTGCCGTATTGTTCAACACGGGCAAAAATCAATTTCAACACGTCTTCAACGTGGCCAAAGTAATCGATTTCTTCTTTGCTTAATGGACTGCTTAAATGCGTTGTCTTATATTCACCTATCTTCCAATCGGTAAAGATATCTGGAAGTTCGATACAGCAGAATTCTTTTGGAAGAACGATTGCAAATGGGATTTTTGCCTTAACGCCCTCTATCCTTTGAGTGCGGTTAATAAAGTTCTTCTTTAACTTTCCGTATGGTGAAAGAGTAAAGTTTTGCAAGTCGCAATAACTTGTATAGCCTTCCCACTCTTCTGAAAAATAATCAGCACCGCTCATTAATGCGTGATGATATATTCTATCTTGAAGTAGCCTTGAACTGCCACCGTTTTCACCATAAAAACTCACGTATTCTTCTGTACGCAAATTCCACTCGTTAATTGCACTTGTCGAATAGTTAGGCATAAAATAGTCAACGCCCGGCTCTTCTCTCCAACATTCATAGTAAACGCCCCAAGTCTTGCCGTATGCTTTTGCAACGCCACGAGCAAGTGCAACTGCTATTCTCATAAGCGGAATTTGTGCACCAACTTCTGGCATAAACGTTCTTATCCCCAAATCGTTTTGCATTTTTGTTGCCAAGAAATAACTATCGCAAGGAATAACGTTGTTGCCCGTATCCTTAATTCTTCTTCTAAACATTTCGTTCATTTCATCAAGGAACTCTGGGTATGTTTCTGCATACTTTAAGTTGCAGTAATATTCAAGGTTATCTTGCGTGGTTGAAAACAAGCGTGTTCCGTCTTCTAAAACGTTGGTCACGTATGGGTGGAGCATCTTTTCTTTAATTTCGTTTAAGTCGTATGGACCTTTATGCCCCATTCTTCTTATCATTGTGGGCCATTCTGACCTACGACGATTAGAGCCACTTTCGTGCACTTGGAAACCCAAAAACCAATCGCCTAAAATGTTGCGATATTCTTCTGTAAGGTTTTTATCAACAAGGTAATCGTGCCAAGTAGAGCCACCGCAAAATCTATCAACGTACATAGGAATTTTGTTTTCTTTTATGTAGTTGTATACCTTACTGCCCTTTTTTGCATATTCATTAAACTTTTCAACGTTTTTTAACGCCCAAGAATGTTTAAGTTTTACACCTGCGTCTTTATTTAAAAATCCGTTTTTTTCTAAACCTTTTATAAAGTGGTCATCATAAACATGAAAAAACTTCATAATTTTATCCCCTATGCGTTTATAAGCCCAAAACGTGTGCTATGTTATAAAGTTCGTTATCGAACCTTTTTTCGCCCGCTTGCACCTCATCAAACGGAACGGTTATAATTTTGTTATCTCTAATCCCTATTGCACAACTGTCGTGCTTTTCTTTTAAAAGTTCAACAGCCTTATAGCCAAAACGTGCTGCCAAAACCCTGTCTGCCATATTTGGCGAGCCACCACGTTGAATATGCCCAAAGTTTGTCACCTTAACGCCTATCCCACTTTTCTTTGCAATGTAATCGGCAATCTCATCACGGTTGCCTGCACCTTCTGCTAAAATTATCATGTTTGACGTTTTGCCACGCAAATAACTTTTCTTTATCGATGATGCAATTTTATCTAAATCGTATGGAATTTCTGGAACTAAAACATATTCCGCACCGCCAGCAACACCTGCATAAACCGCAATGTCGCCACAGTTTCTTCCCATAACTTCAAGCAAGCCAACCCTATCGTGCGAGTGGAAGGTGTCACGGAGATTGTTGATTGCCCAAAGCACTGTGTTTACTGCAGTGTCAAACCCAACCGTGTAATCGGTATAAGCCAAGTCGTTATCAATCGTGCCTGGGATACCCATTACCCTTACACCAAAGTTTTTGCTTAAATCGTTTGCACCACGGAAAGTTCCGTCACCACCGATAACAACAAGCCCTTCAATGCCGTAAGCCGACAATGCTTCAACAGCCTGCCTTTGAACTTCAATATCCTTAAAATCCGCACATCTTGCAGTGTTTAAAAAGGTCCCGCCCCTATGAATCATATCAGAAACAGAACGGGTGTTTAGTCTGCTGATTTCGCCTTTGACCAAACCTTCATAGCCCCTTTCTACGCCATAAATATCCATATTGTTGTTAAGTGCAGTTCTTACCACTGCCCTTATACAAGCGTTCATACCAGGAGCATCGCCACCACTTGTTAAAACGGCAATTCTTTCCATTTTTTTCTCTCCTTGTTCCAAGCCGAACATATTAAAAATATTTTAACATATCCTTTATTTTTTTTCTACTTTTTTAAGGTGTTTTTTTAGTGTTTTTTCTAAAAAATATTATATCTTTTTCGCTTACGTAATTTTTTAGTTCGCTTATTAATCCTTCACACTTTCTTACCGAACAATTTGTGCTATATTTTTGATTTTTTATAGCGACAATTACAGGGATATCCCCAACATAACTTGATAGTATATCTAGAATTTCATCTTTCTTATCCACCACGTTATCTGGAATGATTAAGCCCATATACTCTTGTTCTTGTTGAACTTCAGTTTGCTCTTTAATTTCAAGTTTATCAACCGAATCTGCAATAACTTGACAAACGCCGTCTTTAATTTGAATTTTTCCGCTAACCCTTACAGTTTGGTCAGGCTTTAAGTTGTCTATGCTCCTTTCATAAACTTTTGGGAAACACACAACTTCAATTTGACCGTGCAAGTCTTCCACGTTTACAAACGCCATTGTTTGACCGCTTCTGGTTGGAAGTTTTTTAAACTCGTTTATAATTCCGCCCATAACAACGTGTTCGCCGTCTTTTATTTCGGTAAAGGTCTTTACCCCGTCCTCATCTTCGTCATAATAATCTAATACGGACGTGTTAAAGGTGAACATATTAAACTGTTCTCTAAAATCGGACAATGGGTGACCTGATAAGTAAATTCCTAAAACAGCCTTTTCAAGCGACAACTTTTCTTTTGAAGAAAACTCGGTCATTGTTGGATATTCTAATTCTAACCCTTCGTCTTCTTCCAAAATTGAGCCGAAAATGGAAATTTGCATTTGGTCCTTTTTCTTGTTTATGGTCGAAACCCTATCCATATAGTTTGCATAAACAGCCATAAGCGTTCTGCGGTTGACGTTAAAGCAATCAAACGCACCTGATAAGATTAAACTTTCAACAAGTCGCTTATTTATGCCTAAACTTACGCACCTATTTATAAAGTCTTCAAACGAAGTGAAGTCGCCGTTTTTCGTTCTTTCTTCTATAACTTGTTCAATTACGCCAAGCCCGACGTTCTTTAAGCCCACTAAACCAAAACGTATGCCCTTGTTTTCGCAACTGAACATTGCTTTACTCTTGTTAATGTCTGGGGTATAAACATTTATTTCTTTTGACTTTAGATAGGTTAAGTATTTTGAAAGTTCTTCGATTTTATCTATTCTGTTGTTTAAGATAGAACAGAAAAACTCAACTTCATAATATCTTTTTAAATATGCCGTTTGGTATGCCAAAACTGCATACGCTGCTGCGTGCGATTTGTTGAACGCATACTTTGCAAACGGTTTCATATTATCGTAAATCATTATTGCAACGTCTTCTGGAACGCCACGCTTTATTGCACCGTCAACCGGTTGACCTGTGCTTTCGTTAATACCACCATAAACGAAGATTGATTTTTGTTGTTCCATAATATCAACTTTCTTTTTACCCATCGCCTTTCTAACCACGTCTGCGTGGCCAAGCGTAAACCCACCAAGGCTTTGGCAAATTTGCATAACTTGTTCTTGATATACTAATATGCCATAACTGTTCTTTAAGATAGGCTCTAACAATGGGTGGTCATATTTAACCAATTCTGGATTGTGCTTATTCTTAACGTAAT
This sequence comes from uncultured Clostridia bacterium, assembly GCA_904502225.1. Taxonomy (GTDB): domain Bacteria; phylum Bacillota; class Clostridia; order Christensenellales; family Borkfalkiaceae; genus UBA1259. The sequence goes on along the minus strand of CAJGDO010000013.1, from coordinate 21,382 downwards.
CGTCGATTGAGTCCATTGGACCTGGACGATATAATGATATACCTGCAATAATATCTTCAAAGGTTGATGGTTTTAAGTTCCTCATAAACCTTTTCATACCCGGACTTTCAAGTTGGAACACACCGTCAGTTTCGCCCGAGCCAATAAGTTCATATGCACCTTGGTCTTCATAGCCGATTTTATGGAAGTCAAGGTCAACACCGTGATTTTCCTTTGCGTATTGGCAAGCAAGTTGAACGTCGGTTAAAGTTCTTAAACCCAAGAAGTCCATTTTAAGCATACCCAACGCTTCAACTTCAACCATGTCAAACTGCGTGGTAATATCATCGCCGTTTCTTTGAAGTGGCACGTTGTCCATTATAGGCTTTTCGCATATAACAACGCCTGCTGCGTGCATTGACGCTTGGCGTGGCAACCCTTCCACCTTAATTGCCATATCTATTATCTTTTTAAGTTGCTCGTCTGTATTATAAATTTCAGCAAATTCTGGCACGCCAACGTTTTCTTTATCCTTGGTTAAATCAAAGCCTAACGATTGGCGAATTGTATATTTGCCGTCCATAAGTTTGGTTATTTTATCAACCGTTGCATAAGGCACTCTATACACCCTTGCAACGTCCTTAATAGCTCCCTTTGCTGCCATTGTGCCAAAAGTGATAATTTGAGCAACCCTTTCAGAGCCGTATTTATTTCTAACGTATTCAACAACTTCGCCACGGCGGGCATCTGAAATGTCAACGTCAAAGTCGGGCATACTTACCCTTTCTCTGTTAAGGAATCTTTCAAAAATGAGTTGATAACCCAACGGTTCAACGTCGGTAATGCCAACCGAATAAGCGATAATACTTGAAACACCAGAACCACGCCCTGCACCAACAGGAATGCCCACGCTTCTTGCATAGTTAATAAAGTCCCAAACGATTAAATAGTAATCGCAAAAGCCCATTGAACTGATAACGTCAAACTCATATTCAAAACGCTCTCTAATTTCATCAGTGATGACGGCGTATCTCTTTTTTAAGCCTTCTTCGGCAAGTTTTCTTAAATATTCTTTTGCAGTGCTTCCGTCTTCTGGCACGTATTTTGGGATAAGCGATTCATCCCTTATAGGGTCGCCTTTTGGTGTAAGATTGAAAACTTCTTCGGTCACCTTGTCGGCAATCTTTTTGGTGTTTTCAATGGCTTCTGGAAGATATGAAAAAAGTTCTTTCATTTCTTCTGGCGATTTTAAGTATGACTGGTCGCTTTCCATCTTCAACCTTTTTGGGTCGTCAATGGTGGTTTTCATACTTATACACATTATAACGTCTTGCATTTCGGCATCTTCTTGCTCTAAATAATGCACGTCGTTTGTGGCAACAAGTGGAATATTAAGTTCTTTTGCAAGTTTAATTAAAAGTGGATTGATTCTCTTTTGCTCTTCTAAACCGTGGTCTTGAATTTCTATATAAAAATCATCTTTATAGATATCGTATAGCATAAGTGCAGTTTCTTTTGCACCATAATAATCGTTTTCTAAAAGGCGTTTTGGAATTCTGCCCGCAAGACAAGCAGATAGACAAATCAAGCCTTCGCTATATTTTTTTAGCGTTTTATAGTCGATTCTTGGTTTATAGTGGAACCCGTCAACGTATGCAATCGAGTCTAACTTTATAAGGTTTTTATAACCAACTTTATTTTTACAAAGTAAAATAAGGTGGTCATAATTTTGCTTACCTGATTTTTCAAGGTAATCATCACAAACGTACATTTCACAGCCAATAATGCCCTTTATGCCTGCTTTTTTTGCTTCTTCTGCAAAGTAAAGCGAACCGAACATGTTTCCGTGGTCGGTTATTGCAACGCTGTCCATACCCTTGTCTTTACAAGCCTTGAATAGTTGGTCTATTCTGGTTGCACCGTCAAGAAGGCTATATTCTGTATGTAGGTGTAAATGTACGAAATCTGACATAACTTTTTCCTTTATAGTTCTTTTGCTATAACTATTAATTTTCTTAATCTATGGTTTAAGCAACTTTTGCTTATTTTTAATCTCTCGGCAAGTTCGTTAAGCGTGTCGTCAGGATATTTTATCCTATACTCTGCCGTTTGGGCTAAATCTGGCTTTAAGCCTTTAAGCCCTATAGTTTGGTTTATCTTATTTATCGCTTCAATTTGCTTTGCCGATGCTTCCACCTGCTTATTAACGTTTCCCAAGTCGCAATTCTTTTGCCTGTTTATGTTGTTTGCAAACTCTCTGTTCACCATTAAGTCGGTGATTTTAAGCACGGATAACGGTGCTGGCAAAAACGCCAAAAAGTCCTTTATTTCTTCAGCACTTTTAATATACACTATATAACCGTCCCTTCTTGGCACTATCTTTGTCAAAACGCCAAATTCTGCAAGTTTTGAACTCGTTTCTAATGCAGGTGCGTGGTGTGAAAAGTTAATTTCTAAATGATAACTTGTGCTTGAACTATCCTTTTCGTTTGGCAAAGTGCATCTTCCTGATGCAACGAAAAGCCCCCTTATAAACGCTTTAACGCAACACTCTTTTTTGGTTATTTCCCCAAAAAACTGCAAGTCCACCGCAACTTCATCATTGTCGATTAGTAAAATGCCAAGGTCAAGCAAGATGTCAACCGCTTGTTGACCGCTTAAAGAAAGGTAAAATTTATCCTTTTTGCTTTGCCTATCTTCTTTTACCGAAACTTCCCTTATTTCATAATTGTAAAGTTCCATAAAAGTGGTGGTTAAAGCCATTGCCGTTTGCTCGTCTGGGGCTTTAAACTCTATACCAAGTTCGCCCGCCTTTTCATAAAGCACGCCAGAGCCACGGATTAAACCTGCAATAAAGGCTTTCTTACAGTGCGTTTCCTTGATTGGCTTTGATAAGATTTCGGCTTTTATTTTGTCAGTAAAGTTCATTATCTTTTCTCCTTAAAAGCCTTAAATCTCATAGTCGGCAATCTTCCGTCTATGTTTGCGATTTGTTCTCTATTTATTTTCACCCTTTCAAGCATTTGTTCTACAAGCGAAATTTCACCAACTCTGTCTGGCGTGTGTGCATCTGAATTAATTACAAACTGAACGCCTGTTGATGCAACTTCATAAAGTTCTTCATCAGTTAAATGGGTTTTCTTTGAGTTTAGTTCTATATACGTTCCGTAATCCCTTGCGACTTTTGCCACTTCTTTTGCGTCTGCAAAACAACAAAAATTAAGGTGGGTTATAACGTCAACAGGGTTTTTCTTTATAACGTTTATAAAGGTTTTAGTGTTGGTGTCAATTAAACTTTTTGACACCTTTTTCTTGTTAAAGGTTGAACAAAAAAAGTTTCTTATAAATAACGGGAAAATAGTGTTCATTTTATATAAAACGAATTTGTGAATTCCCGCTAAAAAAATATCAAAATCATCGTAAAGTTTTTCTTTTAAATCAACCGTTCCGTCCGTGCCGATAATGTTTGACTCAATGCCCAAAAGCACTTTAACGCCCGTTTGTTCGCTCGCATTTTTGCAAAGCGTTTTCATCTTTGGAATTTTGTTTTTGGTAAGCCCAAAAGCAGGGTGCGAAAAACCATGGTCGGATATACCTAACTCGACCAAGCCTTTTTCCTTTGCTATAATAGCATTATCAATTATTTGACCCTTTCCGTGACTAAACGTCGTGTGGGTGTGATAATCTGATGAAAGTATCATTAAAATTCCCCAACGCACTCAACCTCTTCAACTAGTTCTACGCCAAATGCGTCTTTCACTTTTTCTTTTATTGTATTTATTAAAACGTAAACGTCTTTTGCCGTGGCTTTTGATGACGTGATTATAAAATTTGCGTGTTTTTCAGAAACGGTTGCACCGCCAACTTTATAACCTTTTAACCCCGCCTTTTCTATCAACGCCCCTGCTGAAAATGGTTTTGGGTTTCTAAAAACCGAGCCACAACTTCTGCCACTTGGCTGGATAGAACGCCTTAAGTTTAAGTAAGATTTTATGCTGTCAAAAATGCTTTCTCTTTCCTTACTGTTAAGCATAAAGGTCGCCGACACAACAACTTCCTTTTTGCCCCAAAATTTGCTTGTTCTATAACCAAACTTACAATCTTTTTTATCGTAAATTTTTATCTTTCCGTCGCAAAGCGTTTCAACTGTAGTTATATATTCGCTTATATTATGCCCAAACGCACCCGCATTCATAACTATTGCCCCGCCAACCGTTGCAGGAATGCCAGAAAGGGCTTCTAAACCAGAAAGTTTATTGTCAAGTGCAAACTTAATAAGTTTTTCCAACTTTGCACCTGCCATAGCCTTGACTTGCTCTCGCTTAAAGAATATATCGTTTAAGTTTTTAGTGTCGATTATTATTCCGTTATAGCCAAGGTCGGAAACTAAAATATTTGTGCCGTTTCCGATTATTTTGTATTTTACTTTATGTTCTTTTGCCAAGTTTATAATGCAATTAAGGCTATATAAACTGTCAATTTCAGCGTAATATCTTGCACAGCCACCAACACCGTATCCCGTGTGGCGACGCATACTTTCGTCCAAATAGATTTTTGCGTTTGTAATCTCTAAAAGTGCGTTTTTAAACACAAAATTCTCCTTCTATCATTTTACTATATTTTTTAATTTTTTTCAAGGTTAAATTAATAATTTTTTAATATTATTTATTGCATTTTGATTTCCTTTTAAGCCGTTTAGAGCATCTTGTTGCATTTGCAATAATGTATTTGCGTGGTTAAAGGCGGAAATGGTTTTTTTGCAGTTTATTTTTTGCATTGAACTTAAATTTTCATTGTCATATTCCACTTCTACATATGGCGAAAACATTGAGATTTGGTTAAGCCTTTTTTGCACTTTATCACAAAGCAAATAATCAATAAATTGTTTTGCTATGCTTTTTTTAGTTTTATCTTGACAGGTTAGGGCTATGTATTGGTAAAGGTCGTTATACTCGGTTAAAGGCGTGCTTTCAAACTCAAAATCTCGGTTTATTAGCCTTACCACGTCACGCTGGGTGCCTAAAAAATATTCTTCTTTGCCAAGCGTAAAATTAACGTATGCGTCGAGTGGCGAAAAACTTTCCACATTGTCAAACTCAATCCCCTCAAGCATCATTGCAACAAGCGGTTGGGTATATTCTTTTTGCGACACGATTATGGTGCTTGTTTCTTTATTTTTTGCGTTGGGATTTTTGATTAAAACGTATCCACCCCTGCACCAAGCGGTTGCATAAACCTTTTCCCCAACCTTTCCACCAGCAACCGTTCTTGAAACTGATAGGCTTTCCATTTGGGTTATTTCAACGCCGTTTGAAAAGGAAATTAGGTCGGGTAAAACGCCTTTTTCTATGCTTTCTTTTGCACTTAAAAAGGTGTGAGTTATAACCATAACCAACACGCCTTGATTTTGCTTTTCAAAGTCCCGTGCAACCTTTAATAAAAACTGTTTGCGTGAGCCACTGCCACCCTCAAACCCATCAATTTGCCAAAGCGAAATTATGCCTTTATATTCGGCGGGAAGAGTGATTTTATTTTGCTCTATTATTTTGTTTTTGCCTATAAAAATTGTAAAAAATATACTTAAAACTATTAAAAAACAAAGAAAAGGTCTAAAAAATTTCATACTTAATTTATATTCTTTTTAGATAAAAAAAAGGACTTCCTTTTAAGGAAATCCTTTTTATTGTTTAGTTAATTATTTATTATGCCTTTTTTAATGTGTAAATCACCATACCAGAACCAGAAACGTCCATTGTGAGCATATCCCCGTCAAGAGTAGCGGTATATGTCATTGATTGACTTTCAATAGTTTGAACGATAGTATATGTATTACCATCTTTTGTCCAAGTCATTGAACCTTCAGCATTTACACCATTTTGTTTTGCAACAACTTTGCCATTGCCTTTGAATTCAAAAACAATAAAGTCTTTCGTTAAAGTGTTGCCCATAAATTCTTCACCTAATGCATAGGTTGTGCCACCATAGGTCATTGAATACAATTCATAAACTTCTGACTTTGGTTCGTCTTCTTTACATGCTGTCATTGCAAAGCAACAAACGCAAAGTAAACCAACGAGTAAAATTGATAAAAACTTTTTCATTTTTTCTCCTTTCGCAAATTAGCCAACAAGTGCAATCTGCGTGTGCTAACACGCAGAAGAGCCATGGCTCTTGCCTAAAAATTTTTTCTTAATATTATTATATCAACCCATAAATTTTTTGTCAATGTTTTATAAAAATTTTTAAATTAAATTTTTAACGGGCTACGCTTTGAGCCAACCGTTGCGGTTGATAAAGTTGTTAAGTCAAAGGTCTTATCGATAATTGAGCAAACGTCGCTTATGCTAACCTTTTCAATGCGATTTATCCTTTCATTAAAATCAAATTCTTTATCTAATAGGGCTAGGCTTTTTGCATAAATAAGCATTTGCGATGCCGTGCTTTCTTGCCCCATTATGAACGCACTTTTTATTTGTGCCTTTCCACGCTCAAACTCTTGCTCGGTAATCCTTTCCTTTTTAAACTGCTTAACTTGCTCTAAAATAGCGTTTACAGCCAAATCCCTTTGAAGCGTGTTTACACCAGCATAAATTTCTAAAATGCCGTTATCTTTATATTGTGATGCGTATGAATAAACGCTATAAGCAAGCCCCAACTCTTCCCTGATTTTTTGAAAAAGCCTACTGCTCATTCCACCACCAAAGATAATGTTTGCAATAGCAAGTGCATCAATTTCTTTGTCTTTAACGCTTAAGCCTTTCATTGCAAAACTTATGTGTGTTTGCTCTATTTTTTTTGTTTTATAAAGGTGTTGTGGGTTTGGAATAACAGTTGTTGCTTGCTTTGCACTCTTAAACCTATTGAACTTGTTTGCAAAGTATTCTTCAACAAGCGTAAAAATGTTATCAATATCAACGTTGCCTGCAACTGATATTACAACGTTATCTGCCGTGTAATATTTATCCATATACTCTTCAATATCGGCTTTGCTGAATTTTTTGATGTTTTTTTGGCTTCCTAAAATAGTTTGTCCAAGCCCGTTGTTGCCAAAATAACTTTGCGATAAAAGGTCCAAACACACGTCTTCTGGCGAGTCTTCACTCATATTAATTTCTTCAATGATAACGCCTTTTTCCTTTTCAAGTTCTTCCTTTATAAATTTTGAATTAAAGAATATATCCGATAAAATCTCTAAAGATTTTTGGGCGTGGTCTTTTGTAGATTTGGTATAATAACAAGTCAATTCTTTTGACGTGAAAGCATTGATTTGTGCACCTATTCTATCTATATGGTCGGAAATTTCAAAGGCCGTTCTATTTTCCGTGCCTTTGAACATAACGTGCTCTATAAAGTGCGAAATGCCGTTATTTTCTATCGTTTCGTTCATACTGCCCGTTTTAACTAAAACGCCTATGCTGACCGATAGCATACCTTCCATTTTGTTTACAACAAGCCTTAAACCGTTGTTAAATTGTTTATATTTTACCATATTTTCTCCACTATGTATTTTCAATGTTTCTTCCAACGCTGACAACGTTAAACCCCACGCTCAAATAGTAATCTATTATGCTTGGAAGAATTTTTAGGGTGTGTTTTTTTGGGTGCATTAGCACCAAGTCCCCACCACTTAAATTTTTGGTTGCCCTATTATATATTAACGCTGTGTCGCTGTCCCGCCAATCAATGGTGTCCTTTGACCACATTATCACCTTGTAGCCAAGGTCATAACTTGCTTTAAGTGTGTTTGGCGAAAAACTGCCTGACGGTGGGGCAAAAAGGTTTAGTTCCTTTCCGCAAAGGGCCTTAACAATATTGCCCGTGTTTGATATTTCTTGGCAATTTTCTTCATACGAAAGTTTTTTGTGGTCTTTATGAAAATAGCCGTGGTTTGCAAGTTCATGCCCGCACTCAATTATTCTTTTTAAAGTGCTTTCATTATCATCAGCCCAGCACCCACCCACAAAAAAGGTGGCTTTAACGCCCTTATCATTTAGCACGTCTATTATATCGTTTACCGTTTGCGTGTTTTCATAAACGTTAAACATAAGCGAAACGTTATTTTCTTTTCTGTTTCCGTTATAAATTGCGTTTATCGTGTCCTTGCCATAAGTTTGCAAGGTTTGTTTTGGTATAAAACTAACTGCATACACCGATATTATAGTTATAAATATCAAAACATTTGTGATTATTGTTAGCCTTTTATTTAGTTTCTTCATTTATCCCCACCTCTATTCGTATTTTATGCGAATGGGTAAGAATAAAATAACTTAACGTTAAAATATGCAAGGCTTCCGCCTTGCATATTTATAGCACGTTTTTTTAGATTAGTCGTTTACGATTTCTAAAAGTTTAAGGTCAATGCCCTTTTCACCGATTTTAATAATTTCTACCTTAACTTTATCGCCTATATGCAAAACTTCTTCAACGGTATTAATGCGTTTTTCGCTCATTTTGCTGATATGGATAAGTCCGTCTTTACCAGGTGCTAATTCGCAGAATGCCCCAACCTTTGGAAGAATTCTTACAACTTCTGATATAAACATATCGCCAACTTCTGGGTCTTTTGCAATTGAAAGAATGATTGCTTTTGCTCTTTCTGCATTTGCACCGTCACCAACAGTTGCAATGTTTACTGTTCCGTTATCGTCAATATCAATCTTAACGCCTGTTTCTTCGATAATCTTGTTGATTACTTTACCTTGTTTACCAACAACGTCACCAATCTTTTCAGGGTTAATAGTAAATGATATAATCTTTGGTGCATATTTAGAAAGTTCTGCTCTTGGAGCGTCGATTGCTTCTAACATCTTTGATAAAATGTGTTGTCTGCCAACGTTTGCTTGTGCAATAGCCTTTCTTAAAATTGCTTCGTCAATACCCTTAATCTTAATGTCCATTTGGATTGCTGTGATACCCTTTTCTGTACCTGCAACCTTAAAGTCCATATCGCCAAGGAAGTCTTCTAAACCTTGAATATCTGATAAAATTGAAACTTTGCCACTTTCAGTGTCCTTAATCAAGCCCATTGCGATACCTGCAACTGGTGCTTTGATTGGAACGCCTGCATCCATAAGTGCAAGTGTTGAACCACATACGCTACCTTGTGAAGTTGAACCGTTTGAACTTAAAACTTCTGAAACAATCCTGATTGCGTATGGGAATTCTTCTTCACTTGGAATAACTGGTTCTAATGCTCTTTCAGCAAGTGCACCGTGCCCAATTTCACGTCTGCCTGGGCTCTTTAATGGTCTTGCTTCGCCTGATGCATAGCCTGGCATATTGTATTGGTGCATATATCTCTTACTTGATTCGCCGTCAAGACCTTCAAGTTTTTGAACTTCGCTAAGCATTCCAAGTGTACAAGTTGACATAACTTGTGTCATGCCTCTGGTGAACACGCCTGAACCGTGTACTCTTGGAAGAACGCCTGCTTCACACCAAATTTTTCTAACTTCATCAAGTTTTCTGCCGTCTGGACGGATACCTGTGTTTGTGATTTTTGCTCTTACCTTTTCTTTGGTCATATAGTAAAGAGCGTCTTTAATTTCCCTTGTCTTGTCTGGGAAGATTTCTGCAAAGTGTTCCAAACAGTCTGCTTCAACCTTGTCTTGTCCTTCTTGTCTTTCGTGTCTATCAAAAGTGTCAAGTGCTTTGTCAAGCATATCGTTTGCATATTCTCTAACAGCGTTGTCGATATCTTCTGGAACTTTATATAATTCAATATCTTTCTTTGGCTTGCCAATTTCTGCAATGATTTGTTCTTGGAAAGCACATAAACGCTTAATTTCTTCGTGTCCGAAAAGAATTGCACCAACCATTTGGTCGTCAGAAATTTCGTTTGCACCTGCTTCAACCATCATGATTGCATCTTTTGTGCCAGCAAGGTTAAGCGTTAAATCACTCTTTGCTCTTTGTGCTTCGTCTGGGTTGATAACGTATTCCCCGTCAACCAATCCTACAACAACGCTTCCTGTTGGGCCAGCAAATGGAATGTCTGAAATGCTGATTGCAATTGAACTGCCAAGCATTGCTAATGGTTCTGGTTGAATATCTGGTTCAACTGATAATGCCGTTGCAATAACTATAACGTCGTTAAAAAGTCCTTTTGGGAAAAGTGGGCGGATAGGTCTATCGATAAGTCTTGATGTTAAAATAGCCTTATCTGACGCTCTGCCTTCTCTCTTTTTAAATCCACCTGGGATTTTGCCGATAGAATACATCTTTTCTTCAAAGTCAACCCCTAAAGGAAAATAATCCATTCCATCTCTTGCTTTTGGAGCCATGGTCACGTTTACCATAACTGCCGTGTCGCCACATTTGATAACACAAGAACCGTTTGTTTGTTCAGCATATTTGCCTGTTTCAACAACAAGTTCTCTGCCACCGACTGTCGTTTTAAATACTCTAAAAGTTTCTGTCATTGTTCTCTCCTATTACAACTCTAAATTTTATTGAAGTTTAAGTGCAACCTACACTTAAACATAAATACTTAATTTTTCCCTTTTTACAAAAATTAGGCGACAAAAAATTATGTCGCCTTCTTTTTACTTTCTTAAATTTAAATCTGCAATAATTTTTCTGTATCTTTCGATATCAATTTCTTGAAGATACTTTAAAAGACCACGTCTTTCACCAACCATCTTCATTAGGCCACGTCTGCTGTGGTTATCATTTTTGTTTGCAATTAAGTGTGCATTTAAATGATTAATTCTTTCAGTCAAAAGTGCGATTTGAACTTCTGCTGAACCAGTGTCACCTTCGTGACGGCCAAATTTTGCTATGATTTCTGTTTTCTTTGCTTTTTCCATATTGTTTTTACCTCCTATAATTTATGGATTAGTTCGCTCTAAACAAAGCCTTGGGTGGAGAGCCACAAAACCTTGCCTAAAGTATTAAGCCTATTTAGTATATCAAAATTAATTCTTTTTGTAAACTACTTTTACGTGCTTTTTGCTAATTTTAATTGGCTTTTAGCTTTTTTGCAGCGATTGCATACACAATTTTGCTTAATTTAAGCATAAATTTGTTGTTATACTTGGTGATTGCAGTGAATTTGTGCTTGCACTTCTTATATACGTATGGTGCGTTTTCTTTTAAGTACTTCCATAACTCTTTCTTCTTTGCAAGTGCTTCTGGCGTGCCTTCTAAAATTAAGAATATACTTGACAACACAGTTATGATATACGAATATTCTTTCATATAGTTGCATAACTTTGGACGCTCTTTTTTATATTCTTCAACGTTATACTTGCTAATCATAATCTTTGCAACACGAAGCATTTGGTCGTTTCTTTTGATTTGGTTTGCTAGGTTTACCGATTGGTCTGCCCTGCCGATAAAGTATCTATAAAGGTCAACGTCAATATAATAGAATTTTTTGATAAATGGCAATGGTGTGTAAACAAAGATATTATCAACGTAGAAAGTGTGCTTTGGCAATTCTAAATTGATATCTCTTAAAACTTGCGTTCTGTAAATTACACTGTGCATTGCTAAAAATTGACCAACGCCAAATTTTTTGCTTTCTTCAAAATCAAATAGCCTGTTTTGTGGCAATTTATTTCTATAATGAACAACCCTTTGCGTGTTGCTATAAGTGTGTTCATAAACGTAGTTTGCAAGTATTGCGTCAGGCACTTCTTCCTTTCCTTCAAACGAGCGGATTACGTCCATAACCTTTCTTAAAGCATCTTCATCAGCCCAGTCGTCTGAATCGACAACTTTATAATATTTGCCCGTCGCGTGCTTAATGCCTTCGTTCACAGCAGAGCCGTGGCCACCGTTTTCTTTATGAATGGCTTTGCAAATATTTGGATATTCTTTTTCATATTTATCAGCAATTTCTGCCGTGTTATCCTTTGTTGACCCGTCGTTCACTATCAAAATTTCGGCTTCATCGCCTGCTTTTAACAATGAATCAATGCATTTTCCCATATATTCTGCTGAATTATAGCAAGGAATTGCAAACGTTATCAATTTCATAATTTTTTCTCCTTATTTTAATTATCGGAAAACAATTTTTTCTTATTTTCCATAATAGTTTCAAATTTTTGCAAATAGGTTGCAACGTCTTTTGGGGAAGCACTCCTTTCTATCCTTTCCCCGCCGTTAAACACCCTTTTGCTTATGGCGTTTGCACCACAAGCAACGTTTTGTGATATTTCTTCCATAATATCCACGTTGTAAACGCACGCCTTGTTTGGCTTTGCATACCCAACGTTTTCTAGGTTGCCCGCCATATATTTTTGGCGATATAAGTAGTATGGTGAATATCCGTTTTGGTTAAGTGCTTTATGTGCATACTCCACCATCTCATTAACGAGTTCGCCACTTAAATACTTTTCCGTTTGGGCAAGCCTTGAACCCTTTTTAATGCACAACGTATGGACGGTTATGTTGTCTGGACTTAATGAAATAGCCTTGTCCAAACTATACTTAAAATCTTCAAAAGTTTCGCCCTCAAGCCCTGCGATTAAATCCATATTGATATCAAAAAGGTCTTTTGCAAGGTTAAACTTTTCTTCCACTTGTTGTGCCGTATGGTTTCGCCCCAAAGCCACAAGTGTTTTATCCAAAAAGGTTTGTGGATTTATGCAAATTCTTGTGACGTTGTGTTTTTTTAGCAGTGCTAAATTAGACTCGGTTATCGCATCTGGTCTGCCCGCTTCAACCGTATATTCAACGCCCGTATTTATCTCATCAATCGCACATAAAACTTTTTCTAAATTATTATCGTCAAGTGCAACGGGTGTGCCACCGCCAATATAGATGCTACGCAAGTTTTTTATAAACTTTTTGCTCATCTTTATTTCTTTAACTAACGTATCAACGTACTCGTCAACGTATTTATTGGCACTTTTTATGTCCGCACTTATAAACGAACAGTACTTGCACCTTGTTGGGCAAAATGGAATAAACACAAAAAAGTCGGTGTTATCATCATTTTTTTGGTATATGCCGTTTTGAGTGCAAAGCACTTTTTTTATTAGGTCTGTTTTTTGCTCGCTAACCTTCATAACGTCAACAAAAAAACTTTCAAACTCACCATCTCTTTCAAGTTGTTGATAGGCAAGTTTGGTTGGTCTTATCCCCGTTAGTGCACCCCAAGGCAAATCTTTGTTATAAAATTTTGAAAGTGCTTTATATACTGAAAGTTTTGCGTACCTTTTTATCAAGCGTTTTTTCTCTATCTCGCCGTCAATCCCGCCGATAAAGTTTCCATATGCATACACTTTTCCGTTTAGTGAAACTGTGTTTACCACCTTGTTTTCACTTTCCTTAAATGTGTGGCGTATATTAAGTTGGTCTTCGCCAAACAAATTGACAACTTCTAAAAGTTCGCTTTGTATAGTTTCTAAATTTGTATCAATCATATTCTGCAAAAATGTTATATTTTCTTTCGTGTTCAAGAGTTGTAAACTCATCGTGGCCTGGGTAAACTGCATAGTCCCCGTCAAGGTTGAACAGTTTTTTAATAGACAAAACTAAATCGTTTCTATTTCCCGACTTAAAGTCCGTTCTTCCCACACTACCTAAAAAGAGCGTGTCGCCCGTGAACAATAGGTTGTCCACCAAAAAGCAAACCGAACCGTCAGTATGCCCTGGCGTTGCGATTACTTTTATCTTTATACCGCAAATGTTTAATTGGTCGCTATCAGCAAAAGTTTCATCTGCAGTCAAATATTCAAACTTTCTGCCAAAATCGCTTGCCAAATTATCGTTATTTAAAAGTTTACAAGCATCTAACTTGCTAACGTAAATTTTAGCACCGTCATCTTGCAATTTTTTGGCGTTGCCACAATGGTCAAAGTGGGCGTGCGTCAATAAAACTGCCACGATTTTTATGTTGTATAAGTCCTCAACCGACTTAACTTTTTTATAATTTTCGCCACTGTCGATGACAACTGCTTGCCCATCTTCATTAACTAAAAAATAAGTGTTTACGTTGAGTGGCCCCGATTGTAAGTGATAAAGTTTCATTAGTTTGCCGTCCTGTAAACGTCAATTATCTTCGGCTCTTGAGAAAGTTTGGAAATTAACGTGTCAAGTTCGTTTTTACTGTTTAGTCTTATACTAAAATCTATGATTGCTTGCTTTGCTTTATTATCCGTTCTGCCATTTGTTGACATAATGTCAAGTTTTAATTGTGCCACAACGGTTGCAACAATGGTTAAGACTTCGGTTTGAGTGTGGCCGATTACTTTTATGCTTGCATTGTAAGCCCCGCTGATTTGCTCTGCCCAAGAAACTTCTATAAGCCTTTCGTTTTCAGCGTTTGCTAAATTAGGACAATCGTGCCTGTGAACGATTACGCCGTGACCACGAGAGATAAAGCCAACAATTTCATCGCCCGGAACAGGGTTGCAACAGCCCGCAAAACGAACTAATAGCCCTGCCGTGCCTTTGACCTTTACACCACTTGAAGACGGCTTGTTGCTCTTGAAAAATTTGGTCACTTCTTCTTGTGGGTTGCTCTTTCTTTGATAGTCGATGAGTTTGACCATAACTTGGCTTGCTGATACCGCACCATAGCCAACTGATGAAAACATTTCGTCTTGGTTATTAAACGAGAATTTTGCCGCCAAGTGTTGGAAAGCCTCGTCCGTCAACAACTCTGATAGGTTATAACCCCTATGCTTTGCTTCGGCATCAAGCATAACCTTACCCGTTTTGCAGTTTTCTTCTTTCATTTCTTTTTTGAAGAACTGCTTTATCTTTACCCTTGCACTTGAACTTTTAACAATTTTCAACCAGTCCCAAGAAGGACCTTTTGAGTTCTGTGAAGTAATAATTTCCACCACGTCACCAACGTTTAGCACGGTGTTTAGTGGAACAATTTTTGAGTTTACCCTTGCACCCACGCATTTGTTGCCAACTGCCGAGTGAATGTTGTATGCAAAGTCAAGTGGCGTTGCTTCTTTTGGCAAACTGATAACGTCCCCTTTCGGTGTGAAAACCAAAACTTCCGAACTATATATGTCGCCTTTTAAAGAGTTTAAAAACTCTTTACTATCTTTTAAGCCACCTTGCCATTCCATAACTTCTCTTATCCAAGAAAGCCTTGTGTCAAGGTCGTCTGCCACTTGCTTTTTTTCTTTATATTTCCAGTGTGCTGCGATACCATATTCAGCAGCGTGGTTCATTTCGTATGTTCTTATTTGAATTTCAAAAACCTTACCAAAGTTTGTGACAACTGTGGTGTGAAGCGAGCGATACATATTTGGCTTTGGCGTTGCAATATAGTCCTTAATTCTGCCCGGAACAGGTTTCCAAATGTGGTGAATTTTGCCAAACGTTTCATAACATTCGTCAACTGTGTTTACCAAAATTCTAATTGCCACTAAATCGTAAATTTGGTCAAGCGTTTTGCTTTGCTCTTTCATCTTTCTATAAATGCTGTAAAGATGCTTTCTTCTGCCAAAAACTTCACCACTGACATTAGAATCTTTTAAAATTTGGTTGATTTCTGTGATAACGTGGTCTATAAATTCGGTGTTATTTTTTAACCTTTCTTCGATATTTGTGGTTAAATATTCGTAAAAGTCAGGCTCTAAATATTTTAAGCACAAGTCTTCAAGTTCGCACTTAACTTGAGATATGCCAAGCCTATGTGCTAACGGTGCGTAAACTTCAAGCGTTTCACGAGCCATTCTTTGTTGACGCTCAATTGATAAAAAGTTAAGTGAACGCATATTGTGCAATCTATCGGCAAGTTTTATAATTATAACTCTTATATCCTTTGCCATAGCAACGAAAATCTTTCTAAAGTTTTCGGCTTGCTCTTCTTCTTTTGACGTGAATTGGATTTTATCAAGTTTAGTCACGCCCACAACAAGTTCTAAAACTTCATCGCCAAACTCTTTTTTAATATCACCTTCTGAAACAGGCGTGTCTTCAATAACGTCATGCAAAAAGGCGGCAGCAACCGTTGCCGAATCAAGCCCTAAATCTATTAAAATTTGTGCAACCGTACAAGGGTGAATAAAATATTCTTCACCCGAGGCACGCTTTTGGTTTGCGTGTGCTTTTTTTGCAAAATCATATGCGTTTTTTACTAACGCTAAATCTTTGCCAATATACGCTTGCTCAATACTTTTTAATATCTCAAACATAACTTTCCTTTAATAGTACAATTTTACTATATGCTTTGGAATTTGTCAATGCATTCTTAATTTTTGCTTCATACGTTAGCCTTTGGTTTTCAATAGAAAATATCTTAAGTTCTATAAAAACTTTTAGTGCAAAAAGCAGGTTTTCCTTGCTTACTTCTTGTGCATTTTCTATGGCAAAATCTACCAAATTGTAAACAGGTTTGCCGTTGAGTGACACCAATAGGTTAAACGCTTTTGCAAAGTCGTTCCTATCCGTGCTAATTTTATCAATTACGCCATAGCCTATCAAGTCTTTAACAACGTAAGTTTTTGCACTTGTCTTTTGCACGAAAAGTGGCTTGTCTAGATAAATTACCCTTTCATAACCATCAGCAATTTGTTTTGGGGCATAAATAATAACACTGTTCACGCCCTTTCCTTGTGCTTTTGCGAAACTTTTTTCAAGGTTAGATAATTGTGGATAATAACTTAAATTTTTAGGGTCACTTATAACGTATAACGTTCCGCCGTTGTCAGGTGGCAAGTTGGTTTTATCAACCAACTTAAACTCGCCTTGCTCATCACCAATAGCGTCAAGTTGATTGTTTAAGGCGTGCATACTCAATAGATTAAAATTATCGTATTGAGCGATGACCGACCTTACGTATCCCTTTATATATTCTTTGTTCTTAAATGTTGAACGGTTGATTTCAAATATGATTTTTTTATCGACAGGCAAAGACAAAACTTCAACGTCTTTTTCCCCGTTAAAATTGAGCATTTCTAAATACTCTGTTCTAAACGAATAGTGAGGCGAGTTTTCCTTTAATCTGTTTGCCTTTATCTTATTAGCGTTTACCGAGAAAAGCGGTGTTCTGTTTGCAACGCCAAACGGCTCTAATAGTTCAAGTTCTTTTACAAACTGCTTGGAGATTTCCCCCTCTATTTCCCACTCAACGTTTATGCTAGGTTTAACGTCAACGTGCTTATATTCTTCTTTAACAAACTCGTTAATCGCCCTTTCAAAGTCTAAAAACTTTTCTTTTTCGACCGAAACGCCAGCCGCTTGGGCGTGACCACCAAACCCGATTAAATGCTCTTTATTTGCAGTTATGGCTTCAAAAATGTTTATTTCATCAACACTTCTTGCAGAGCCTTTATAATGTTCGTCCTGCCCAGCAAAAACGATAACAGGGCGGGCAAACTCTTCAACTAAACGTGCGGCAACTATTCCAACAAAACCGGTTTTCCAATTTTTGTCTTTTACTAAAATAACGCTTCGTTTATGTAGCGAATACTTTTGGATTTTTTCTTTGGCTTCCCTATAAATAACGTCGCACTCAACTTGCCTTTCCACGTTATATTGGTTTAATTTTACCGATAAATCAAAGATTTCGTTTGGGTTTTGGCTTGTGAAAAGTTTTAACGCACAGTTAGCATCCCCCATTCTTCCACCAGCGTTTATTCTTGGTGCAACAACGTATGCAAGCGTTTGTGCCATAACCGTTTTATAGTTCTCGCCAAACATGTTTTTCATACATAGCCTAATTTTGTTAGGGTTGTTGAAAATTTTAAGGCCTTCTGCCACTAAATCTCTGTTTTCATCAATCAAGTCCATACTGTCTGCAACGGTTGCAAGGGCAACAAAATCAAGATATTCGTTTGCCTTTTCGCCTATTAAGGCATACCCCAATTTATATGCAACGCCTGCACCACAAAGCCCGTCAAACGGATATTCTTGCCCTTTGATTTTTGGGTTGATTTTTATGCACGCTGGCAATATTTCGGGTGGTTCGTGATGGTCGGTGACAATAACTTCAACACCACGGCTTTTTAACTGTTCAATTTTATCAAAATCGCTTATGCCACAGTCAACGGTAATCAAAAGGTCAATATTCTGCTCTAAATTAAACCTTTCAATCGTGTCTAAATTTAAGCCATAACCTTCCACTCTCTCTGGGACATATACCCTTAAATTGGTAATTCCATACTCTTTTAAGCAATTGTAAAGTATGGTTGATGCACAGACACCGTCAGCATCATAGTCGCCCAAAATGAAAACGTTTTTGCCTAATAGTTTTGCGTTATAAATGCTTTCAACCGCTTGCTTAACACCGTCTAATAAAAAAGGGTTATGAAAATGGTTTTTGCTTGGGTTTAAAAACCTTTTGGCTTTTATAACGCTATCTTGTTTGCGGTAAAACAAAAGCCTTGCAGTATCAAAAGTTATACCACATTGGCTTGCAATTTCTTGCACTGTTTCTATCTCTTGGATATTTAGTTGTTTTCCGTAAACAATTTTCATAATATCTTTTAAAATCGAATAAGGCGAAAATAGATTTCGCCTTAAATCTAATCAAATTTCCTGTTAAGTTATCTAGTTTTATTTATTTTGCGTTTTTGTCTTTTGACTTAATCGCAGACCAAACCGCTGGGGTCACAAAGTATGATGTTATGCAAGCACTTATTCCTGCAAAACCAATTTGCCCACCAATTATGGTTAGATATGAAGTTAAGAACGCAAACACTGCAAAACTTGCAACTAACACGCCGATTAAAATAAACAAGTATTTCTTAAACTCGGTTTTTGCAACTTCATCTGCAATTTCAGTTGTAGAGAATTTTTCAGAAAGGTTTTTCTTTAATTCTTCCCTATATCTGCCAACTGTCGATGCTGAAAGCATTGCACCCAAAGCACCTGCTATCATTATTGAGATTTCAATAAATGGCGAGGCTGGAATTCTTGTGATAGCCATTATTGATAAGAAAACAAGCATTGATGCAAATGATGATGCAACAACTGCAACAGCACTTGCAAGTTTGTTCATTATAAGCATAAATAGGAATATTGCAACAATGCCAACGCCATAAGCAATCAACATTTCTAACGGTTGCATATAAGAGCCTTTATAAACTTTGTTTACGTTTACCGTTGCCTCATTACCTTGTGATGCTTGGTTTTCATCTAACTTTGTTTCAATTGCCGTTTTAAGCCCGTCAATTTTTGCCGTTGGGTCGGTTTTTAGTTTATAAATAATGGTCAAGCCATCGTCTAAAACTTGATATGATACAACGTCTATATCGTTATTTTCAAAGTACTTTTCTGTTTGGTTTTTCAAAATTGCCTTTGAACTTTCATCATCAAACTCTATACTTACGCTAACTTCATACCCGTCGTTATAATCAATAGGATTATTTAACCCGAATATACCAGCAACCGTTAGGCCAACCACAACTATTATTAAGGCTGAAATTATAAACCACTTAATTTTATTCATAACACCGTTTTTCATAATTACACCTCTTCATTGCTAGGCTTTTTGCCGACGTTGTTTCTTTTGAATTTAAGGAATTTTTCTTTGTCTTTTGGTAGTGGGAATATCAAGGCGTTAAACATTCTTGTAAATACCAAACTTGAAATCAACGAAACGATAATACCTATGCCGAAAGTTATTGCAAAACCTTTAACAAAACCTTTTGTAAAGATAAATAACGTCAATGCTAAAATGCCAGATACAACGTGTAAGTTAATGGTTGGAAGCAACGCATCTTCGAAACCTTTTTTGATTGCTGCTTTTGCCGTCTTTTCACTGTTTGCAAAATCATCTTTAACCTTTTGCAATAAGTAAACGAGCGAATATGCACAAACTAAAATTGCACTTATTATACCAATGATGCTTCCTAATGAAACGACAATTCCTGGAACACCGATAAGAAGCCAAGTTTCTGCCAAGATAAAGAGCAAGAACGATAGTGCTGCCATTATGCCAAGCCCTCTATAAGCAATTAAAAGCAATGCTATTGCAATAACCACTGTGACAATTATAGCAATCATACTCTTTAATGCAACGTATTCGCCAAATGGAGAAGTGATTTCAACACCAACGCCACCATTTGCTATCTCATATCTAACGTTAATTCCGCCATGCTTGAACAAAAGGGCTTTTCTTTGTGCCTCTTGTGCAGTGGTCGAACTTAACATAAGTTCTTTGTTGCCGTCAGCAAAAAGCGATGGGTCAAAGGTTGAATCTGGGTCAAATAAATCTATATCGTTTCCGTCATTATCTAACCCGCAAGTTATTCTTAAGTAATAGGTCGCCTCTTCGCCGATAGTATCTAAAATGGCTTGCCTTCCTTCATCAGTGAATACAAGTGACACCACGTATGCACCTTCTTCAGTTTGACCTAAATATTGAGAGTCGGCAATAACTTTGTCAACGTCTTCTAAAATTTGGGTTGTTGGGCTTGGTTCTGTTCCACCAAAGAATTTAAGTTCGCCAAATTTAGTTGCTGTTAAAACGTCTTCATCCGTTTCATCAGTTGTGTCTTTAACCTTAACTTCAATTCTTACGCCGTAATCTTTCACGTCTTTATCGGTGTTTTTCAAAACCTTTACAACAGATACGTTGTGCCCTAAAATTTCAAGCCTTTCTTTAATGCTTGTCACAACTTCTTGCGTGTCTTCTAAAGTCACTTCTTCTTCGGTGTCTTCGTGCAATGTTAACGAGTATGAAAGCCCGCCTTCCATATCGTAATCCAATTCGGTTGCACCTACTGCCGAGTTATAATCTTTTACTCCCATCGGAAAACGCAAAAAGGTCATAGTTAAAACTATAGCCATTATCACGCTTACGATTATTAGCAAAGTAATTGATTTGTTTTTGCTCATTTCCGCCTCCACTATAAGAACATAAATAATTTACTAAATCTAAATAATAGGTTATATTTCGCCTATCTTATAAATTATACATTATGCACGCTCTTTCGGTCAACAAATTTTTGGAAATTTATTGAAATTTATTGGTTTTAATTTTGGTTTTTTCTCTTTTTTTGCCTTGCAAACACTAAATTTTAAAAAATAAAATTTAAGGAACGATTTTTTTATCGTTCCTTGCCATTTTTAACTCAACACTTTATTAGAAATTGTTTAATTCTTCAAGCATCTTTTCAAGGTTAGCACCGTGAACGTTTGCAGCCTCACCAACAGTTTCGC
The DNA here is from genome assembly GCA_904502225.1 of uncultured Clostridia bacterium. Classification (GTDB taxonomy): domain Bacteria; phylum Bacillota; class Clostridia; order Christensenellales; family Borkfalkiaceae; genus UBA1259. Next base: position 319 of record CAJGDO010000013.1, on the reverse strand, counting down.
CATGTGCAAGTGCACAGCCTAAACAATGCATTCCATAAGACATTAAAATGTCGCCTGCATTTGGGTTGATTTGTATTGCCTCAAAAATAGTTGTGTTTTCAGTAATTTTCTTTTCCATTTTTCTATCTCCTATTCTATAAGATAAGTTTACCCGTATCTTTATTTTTTACTCTTTTATTATATAATCATTTAACTTATAAGTCAATTATTTTTATGAAATATTCACAAAAACATTAAGCATCTCCGTTGCACTGCGATGGCGAAGCCGAACTAAGTCCTCCCTCGCTACACCATTCCATAGAAAAAAAATAACCTAATT
>CAJGDO010000012.1 GCA_904502225.1 uncultured Clostridia bacterium | reverse complement strand
TCGCCGTGTTGTTTTTGGAACGGACACCGTTGTTCACGATATTGCTTGGGAACTTGGCAGGCTTTTATCACTTGATATTCCTGAATATCAAATTGAAGAAATCCTTGGCAACAATATGCAAAGAATTTTGGATAAAGCAAACCTACCTAAATAAAACTTTTTTACGACAACTAAAAAAGGACACCACAATCGGTGTCCTTTTGTTTTTATCCCTCAAAAACAACTATTAAATTTATGCTTTACAAACTAACGTGTCCAAGTGTCAACGTCTATTGAAATAATGTTAGAGTCTGGCAAATATTGAATTACTGCATAACCAAATTGAGCCTCGTTGCCATACCACTTATCGTTTTCCTTTGTAAGTATAGACATATACACTTGAATTTTGGTCACCCCAACTGCCCCGTCTTGTGCGTCACTTTTCTTATACATATAAAGGTGGAATTCGTTTTGGTTAATGTATTCAAGCACAAACTCTAATTCCCTACATTCTTCACTAATAAACAAGTGTTTTAAGTTGCCACCTTGAATATTATGTGAATTATGTAAAAGACCTTCCTTAATAATTGCTTTTTCCAAAGCGTCTTTTGATGAGTTTAGACCATTTTTCTGATTATATAATATTGACTCGTGTAAATCTAAATAGTTTTGACCAGGTGTTATAGGCAAAATTTCTTCTGGTGCCCAAACAAATTCAGAAAGCACAACGCCTTTACTTGTTTGCACGTCAGAAGTTTGTTCTTCGGCTAAATACCAAGTTGCAAAAGCACCACCAATGGAAGTAAAAAACATAATTGCACAAAAAAGTGCCGATAAAAGCATTAAACTTTTTTTCATTTTTTTACCTCCTTTTTTTTATTTTTTCTTTTATTTTTGCAAGATTTCTTGTATAAGTTCTTTAACCCACTTAACTTGCCTATTAGACGATACTTTGACACGCATTGGGTAATTAAAATATTTTTTAACGTTAGACACATTTGTAAACACATACTTGGTGTCTTGGTATTCATCAGGGTTTAAGCCAAGGTAAGCGTTAAGCGTTTTGCCCTTAATCACAAACTTGACGATAGGCTTGCTTTTCACCTTGTAAGTTATACTATACTTACCCTCAACCAGCCTTATATTGTCTATTGCTTTAATAAAACCTTTAAGGTCGTTAAAGCGTTCTTTTGCAAGTGGCGAAAGTTTTAGTTTTTGCTTAAAAGTCTTTTTATTTTTTAACGCCTTAAAACTAACGCCTTGTTCTTTTTCTGGCATTAAAACTAAACCGTTTTTATCTGCCTTGTCCAAAATAAGTTCTTTTGTCCATTTAACTTGCCTATCCGAAGACACTTTGACTCGCATTGGGTAATTAGAATATTTCTTTGTTTCACTTGCATCCGTGAAGATATATTTTGTGTCATTATATTCGCTTGGGTTTAAACCAAGGTAAGCGTTAAGCGTTTTGCCTTTAACCACAAACTTGACAATAGGCGTGTTTTTAACCTTGTAAGTTATGCTATATTTACCTTCAACCACTCTTATTCCACTAATTCTATTTAGCAATTGAGTAAGAATATCAAACCTTTGTTTTGCAAGTGGCGAAAGTTCTAATTTTTGATTAAAGGTCTTTTTCTCTCTATTTTCTTTTAAGTTTTCAAAATTAGAGTTGATAGCGGTTGCTATTACAGGCTTACCTAGAATAACAAGACCATTGTTTTTTGCAAGTTCTAAAATTAGTTCGTTTGCCCAACGAGTTTGCCTATCACTGCTTAACTTTAAGCACATAGGGTAATTTTTGTATTTTTCTTTGTCCGAAAGGTCTGTAAAAATATATTTACTATTTTTATATTCCTTAGGATTTAGCCCCAAGCAAACGTTAAGTGTTTTGCCCCTAATAAAAAGCCTTGCAATGCAGATTGATTTATGCTTATAAGAATGCATTGTTTTGCCTTCTATAACTCTAACCCCATCAATTCTGCAAAGCGTTTCCTTAACTGCAATATATCTGTTTTGCATTTGTTCGCTTGTGTTTTCAAGCCTTTGATAAAATGTTTTTGTAGGCCCAAAATTAGCAAACCTTACCCTTATGTTTTGGTTATCTAAATCAACGCTTTCTTCTATAATCTCGGTTGTTGCCGTCTCATCTGTATTTGTTATAAGCAAGTATCTTTCTTTTCTCTTTTTCAAAAGTTTGTTTTCTAAAATAGGCGTGCCTATCATTGACACAACAACTAAAAGAATGCAAATCCAGCCAGCAGGCGATTGCATAAACAACACGAAACTGCCCACAAACGGTATTTTTTCGTTTTTATAAATACCTTTCATTTGCGAATAACGAACAGGGAAACGGTCAGGCGAACTTACGGCATCACCCTGCAAAAGAAAGTGCCTTTCGTTAGGGTGCTGTGCGTTTGGCTCTTCAATGCCAACTATTCTGTGCACAACCAAAATTCCATCAACTTCATAAAGCACTATGTCGTAAAGTTTAAGGTCTTCTTCCTTTGGAATTTTATAGGTTGCGATTAAGTCAAACGAACCAATTTGATTGTTTATATTGTTGTCGAATAAATATTTATTGCTTTTATTTTTGCTTTCCATAGAAGAAGTTAAAACCACTCTATAAGTCGGCACGTTATCAAAATAAACGTTTTGCGTGCAATTTATGTAAAGTGATGACAAAAAAATTACACCAAAAAATAAGCAAATTAAACTGTTGACAATTGTGTCAAGCACCTTTGAAAATTTGCCCTTCTTTTTAGTGCCATTATCAAATTCTTTTATTATTTCTTCGTCTTCTAAACCGGCTTTTATGTGTTTTAGCCCTTGTTTTATTATTATTGAAAGCATAAAAGAAAATACGCCAACCAACAATACAAAAACAACCATGCATAGAATTAAAGAATAAATCTCAAATTTAGTCATTTTTTGTTGCCTTTTATAAAATGCACAAAAACCAGCCGTAAAAACACGACTGGCTTTTATCTCTTTTTTTTAATCTTTAAGCTTGTGGAGTTGCAGGTGTTGTTATTCCATCACTTACGGTCAATCTGATTGCACCAGCACCTAAAATAGTATTGTATGCATCATATTTTGCTTTTGTATCCAAGTTAAACTCGGTCAAAGTAATGTGTTCTGCAACAGCTGAAGCAGAGAGAACATATACAAAAGTACCGTCACCTTGTTTTGTCCAAGTAATATCGTGAGTACCTGTATGCTTCAATTCAACCACATTTTTGCCTTCATATAACCAATTAGCGTTTGACAATGTGAATTGATATGTAGATGCAACAGCACCGTCTTTAACTGCTTGTGGAGCAACAGAGTTTGGTGTAAATGTAATTACAATTTCTCCGTCAGCAACTAATGAGGTTGTGTGTGTTGTGCCTGGTTTAGGGTCAATTTTTAATGTTAAACCATCTACATTAACATCATAAGTACCATAAGAACCTACGTATTCAACACCAGTAAGGTTTAAAGACTTGTTTACTGATTCGTCTGCAACGTCTGTGTTTTGTGTGTAAGTCCAAGTTGCATAAACGCCACCGATTGTCACACAAAGAATCATTGCGATAAGTAATCCTAATTTTTTCATAATTATCTCCTTTTATTTATCATTTATGATAAATTTATAATCATATTTTACTTGTGCCAAAACCATTTGTCAAGTATTTTATTAAAAAAATTTATTTTCGTCCACTAACTTTCTCTTTTTTTTAATCTCCCTTTATCCCCTGTTCTTATCATTTAACACGTTTTTATACAATATCGCCATCTTAATAAAAGCAAAAAAAACGGATGGGCTTTTACCTATCCGTTTTTGTTTGGTTGCGGGAGTGGGATTTGCTTCTCTCGAGCCTCCCGCAAAACAGTCCACTGGACTGTTTTTTCGCCTGTTGGCGAACACGCAACCTTAAGGTTGCTCGCTCCTAATTCAAATCCCCTCCATTTATCTACAATAACAAAAAGAACCATTTTGTCTTTTTCGTTAGGTTTTTACTGATAAAAATATGTATTTATTGTGAAGATTTCACTATTATGTTTCGCTATATAACTTACGCCTTTTTTCTTATACAAAGCATAACTATTTTCAAAAATTATAAAGACATTACTTTTGGTAATGTCTTTTAATCTTTTTAATGAACTATTTAAGTCTTTTTTGTCGTCAAAAATTATCTTGTTAAAGTATTTATACAAGTCAAGTTCTTTTAATACATACTCAGCTCGTTCTTTATCTGCACTTGTCCAAAGGTAACAATTTTGGACGTCTTGTTTTCGCAAGATATTTAATATATATTGGTTAACCACAACTCTATATTTAAGCCACTTTTGAGTAAAATAGTTTTGTTTATCTGCTATCAATTTTTTGCCAAGTGTTTCGCCTAAGTTCTCACGTGTCAACCTTTTGCTTGTTTTAATTCTTTTATGTCCGTTATTCTCTAAAGCAAAATTATAAGCATCGTTATTTAGGTTTTTCGTTGAAACCAAAGTATCATCTAAATCTACAACGTAAACCAATTATAATCCCTCTATTTCTTTTTGCAAAACAACCTTTTCGCCTTGCATAACGTAATCTTTGTTTAAGCCAAACATTAAATCATCAGCGTCAGTTTCTCTAAACATAACAAGACTTTTTTTGCCGTATTCTTTGGCTTTTTCAAAAGCGTGGCGAGAACCACTATCCCCTTCGCCTTTTCTAAAACTAGCAACCAAAATAACTGCTTTTGAATAAAGTGCTTGCAATCTATCCCTTTCTATAAATCTTTTAACCGTTTCGTATTTGTTTTGAGGCTCATTTACGTATTCGCTTATAATAAGCCCATCATTATCTACAATTTTATTTGCTAAATCCTTATTTTCTTTTGGATAAATATTTTCTATGGTTGAAGGAAGAAAGGCTATAGTCTTAGCATTGTTTTTAACACTTTCTCTATGTGCAACTGTATCACAACCTTTTGCAAGCCCACTTACTATATTAAAACTTTTTTCAGCCAGACTTTTTACAACCTTTTGCTCTCTTTCAACTATTTCGTTAGTTGGCGTTAAAACACCTATTACTGCAATGTTTTTATCAATATCTATAAGTAAACTTATATCACCTCTATATGCAAAGAAAAAAGGTCTTTCGCTATTTTTAAGTTTTACGCCTACAACAGGAAATGTATTATCAAAAACGCTGATAATATTTATTCCTTTTTCTTCAAGTTCTTGTTTTAAGGTTTCTATGTCACAAGAGAAAGTGTTTATAACTTCTTCGTTATAAAAAGCCTTCCAAAAATGAGCGTTAGATTTTATAACGCCCGTTTTTATTAAGTTATAAAGTTTTAACGATATATTTGAATTCATAACTTTTACCTTGTTTTTGCCGTTACGTATAGTATAACACTTTTTGCGCCTAAATCAAATAGATATTGTATACAATCCTCAATAATGTTAACGCCTTCAGTATAAATATCATCAACTAAAATAATATTTTTGTCAATAATCTTGTTTGTATCAACTCTGCAAGTGTCTTTAGTAATACCTTTATATGGATTATCGCCTGTGTTGTTTTCAAGCCTCCAATTATGCGTGGTTTTAGTATCTTTAACTCTTATAATTGCATCCGTGCCGTTAATAAAACCTAATTTATTAGCACAACTTGAAATGGCTTTTTTGAACATTAGTTGGCTTTGTTTATACTTATTTTCTCTTTTAGAACGGGGCATAACGCAAACTGTAAAATTTTTATAATCGCCTTTATCAAAAAGACTTTCCATATCTTTAACAAATCTTTCGGAAACTTGAACAAAATCTTCAACTAAATCCAACTCGTTATACTGATTAGTCATATTTTTCAAATGATTAATAAAGTCGGGATTACCTTGTTTTTGATAGCCAACGTAATCGCAATTATAAAACGCCAAAACTTTTTGCTCTAAATATTTATTTTCGCCGATATAAAATTTTTTCACAATAATTTTTTCTCCTTGAATATGTTTTTACTTTGCTTATACCACGTAATAATCTCATAATCAAGGTTATATGACATGCAAATAGTTCTAAAAAAACAAAACAGCAAGTCTTTTACTTGCTGTTTTACGCTTAATAATTATTTTTATCATCTTAAAATAAATACACCAAATCTTTTAACTCACGTTGAATTCGACAATAAAACTAAAAGTCCATTTTAACTAAATTTAATCAAACTTTGAAATATCGACTCTTAGCACTTTAGATATTTTTAGTGAGAAAAAACACAAAACTTGGTTTTAGCAGAAAAATGCTTATAAATACTCATTGATGTTTAACGAGCTTTATAAGCATTTTTTTATTGCATTTTGCACAAATTCGTAGCAAAATTGAATTTTTTGACCCTGTTTTCAAAAAACATAAAAAATAAAAGTCAGCAAATCGTTAGTGATTTACTGGCTTTTTCAGTGGTTACCCACAACTTGTCTAATTTGAACCGCTTTGCCCTATTTCCTTGCGATAAAATTTCTTAAACATTTTATATAGTTTTTCATTAGGACAGCAAAATAAGACTTCCATTTGATAATCTTCCTTTTCCACAATCCATTCCTTAACTGTTTTTAATGCAATTTTAAACATTGTCTTTGGATTAATGCCACAATATTTTTCTAATACACAAGGAATTCCTATCCAATGCTTTTTTAGTTCTTTTGCTTTGTCTAATAAGTTCAAATAAAAACTTTTCAGGTCTTTCTTTTTAACGCCCATAAAACCTATATGTAAAACGTTTTGTGCCGTCACCCACAAGCCTTTTGTGATTTTCATTTCGTGTGGCCTGAGAGTTAGCATATCTTTATAAACATCTAAATATATGTCTTTATATTCGTTCAAATAAATATTAAAGTAAGCGTTTTTATCTTTAATAGATAATTCCGTTTTATTGTTTTTTTGGAACACAAAGTTTACCAACAATTCAAACCCAAACCCATCTTCTGTTACATCGTGACTATGGATACCTATCTTATCGCTTAGTGGCTTAACGTATTTTTTGATTACCTTTTTCATTTTTTCTAATGAGCAAGGCAAATCATCTTCGTCAAAATTCTCTATGCCTATGACTTTAGCGATAGTTTCTTTACCAAAGAAAGTTGGAACAACAACTAAATCACCCTTTTTTATACTTTCATCTTCACATAAACAATAATATAATTTACCACTATTTTTAAACTCTATTTCTACAGCTCTATGCTTTGGCAAATCTTCATCGTAGTAACCATCTTCGATATCATTTAAGTATTCCCTAAAATCTATCAACTCGCTATCATCAATCCACCAATTGCACCCTTGATGAACTTTTTCTATAAATTCCCTAAATTGTCTTTCATTAAACTTTTGAGTTATTTTTATTTCAGTTTCATCCTCTTCGTTTTCTTTATAATATAAAGTAAACAAAATAGTTCCGTTTACATTTTTTAACACAAACCACACATATGGCTCTGCAAAAGAAAAACCTTTATCTACAATTTTCCCCATCAATATAGCGTCTAATAAGCAATAACAACTAACTAATTCATACGTGTCAAGATAAACCCCTTCCTTTGTAAAGTTTTTTGACCTACTTTTATATTCAATTTTAACAGGCAAAAAATCGTTATCATCCATTCCATATGGCTGACCTTCTTTTCTTTCTAAAATAGTTATTTTTATTTCTTGCTTATTATCTTTCAAGTGAATATGTGGCTCTTGCATAACAAAACCTCTTTCTTCTTTTTTTCCAACTTAATTATAACATATAACAAGACAAATGTATGTCATATTAAGAAATTAAAAATAATAAACCGTCTAACTTTTACCATTTTTCATGGTTCAAATTAGACGGCTAGTGGTTGCGGGAGTGGGCATTTCTTCTTGACTTTTGCAAAGCAATTAACGGGACTCTCCAACTTATGCTTTGCAAAAATCTTCGGTCACCGCTAAAATGGTAGGTGTCTACCATTTTTTAACGCTGTTTCAAATCCCACTCCATTTATCTACAATAACAAACAAAGCCAACCGAACACTATGGTTCTGTTGGCTTTGTTAGTGGTTGCACGGCTGGTGAACTAGCCGAACCATTATTTTTATTTCATAAGTATTTTTCAAAACAAATTAAGACATATCCCAAAGAGCCGGAATACCATCTACATAATGCCACGAACTATATTTGGGGCTGTCACTATAAGTATATATTTTTGCACTTGCCAATGAGCCTTGCCCATTCGCATCAATATTAATTGACCAAAACGATGAGCCTTCATAATAGATTACTAATGGCGTACTCGTTGCTGTTCTTACATAAAAAGCGTATTTCCCAATGCTTTTTATGCTGTGGGGTATTTTTACTGAAGAGATCCTATTCCACATGCCATTTTGCTCGCTATAGTCAAAAGCTCCTTGCGCTATACTTTTAACAGGTTTCCCCTTGAACGTTGATGGAATAACTATGTCTTTATCACTTGCTGTTCCAATTCCTACAACACTATAAGATTCCCCGTCACTATCCAACATAAAATGTAATCCTTTTGAATAGTATTCTTCTTGACAATATTCACATGTTGCGTCTATGTATTTACACATTGTTTTTTGAATTGAAGTTACTTGAATGATTGAACCACAATCAGAACATTCTTTATGTTGGAAACCTTCTGTTAAGCATGTTGCGTCACAATCTACAATCCAATCGCTCGTTGATGAATGTTGACACTTTCCACAAGCCACAAACGAAAACATAGACAAACCCAACACTATTAATAATGCTAATATTCTTAAAAACTTTGTTTTCATTTAATTCTCCTTATTATATCTTTAGTTCTCTTAATTTTATTCTCTAAAACAAACATTACTCATTTATTCCATCTACTATATGATAGTTAAAAAAATTAAATTTTTCTTTATTTGCCACATAATACTTTAACGCATGTGAAGTTAAATAATCGCACAACCACCTTATATTTGCATAATAAATTTTAGTCACGCCTGAATTTGTTATTTTGAGAATTGCTTTATCCGTATATAATTTTTCATCTTTATTTGTCTTAACTAGTTTAAATATATCTATATCACATTTTTTGTATTTAGGCGTTTTCTTTTTTGTATGTTTGTTGTATTTGTAATGCAAAACATTTGGTGTTCCTTGGTGTAATAATTCATTTCTTAATGAGTAAATAACCCCTGGGCTTAAATAAGGCAAAGGGTCTATTTCTATCCCATTTGAATCAACTCTTCTTTGTCCATCACTAGCAAATTTTTCTAACCAATCCATATAGCGATCCCCCGTATTAACAACATGTGGAAACTCAGCCTTTCCACATACATCTGGCAAGGTTAGTGCCGAACTTAACGCTAGTATATACAAGTCGTTGTCTAATGCAATTTTTATTTCATTAATTATTTTTTCTATCATGCCTTAAAATTTTTCAATTTTACTCCATTTTAGTTTTTATAAACATCTAAAAAAGTGCGCCCCGTTGAGAGACGCACCGAAAAATGCACCTCTCCATATTGCTACATACTTAACCTAATCCAAAGGCGAGAGAATACACTTTTACCGATAGTATTCCCTTTGGATTAAAAATATTAAAGTATGTAGCATTTTTATTTTAACATAAAATATAAAAATTTACAAGGAATATAATGGATAATGTTTACTTATAAAAAATAAAGACATCAAAAGTTAGTCCCTTGATGTCTTAATATGCTATAGTTTATATTAAAAGCTATTTTATCTTTTCAACACTGTCTATAAGATGTGAAGAGTTAAATGTCGGAAAATCCTCTAAGTTTATTACTGTTTTTTTTGCAAAAAATTTTTTAAAAGTTTTCCTTGAAGATGAATAGATTCTAATTGACTGAATTTCGCCAATGCTAGAAAATTTTGCAGACTCAACAAGTACTGCAACATACTTTATATTATCTTGGTCTGCATAAAGAGTTCTAGATATATTAAACTCTTTATCAATAGATACATTAAATACACTTCTTGTTCCATCTGAATTATTAGATTCAATACCCGAAAAATCTAATATCTCCGTTTTTAGTTTTGTGCCATTTTTTAGTTCAACAACTATTTCAATATTTCTAGCAAAAAAAGTCGTATTTTTAATAAACATATTTGCTACAAACATCAAAATTGTCCCATCTTTTCTTTGTCTCTTTCCTGCCGAAACGCCAAACGCGTCAGTTAATATACGAGAATCTAAAACTGTCATATGTATTTTGCGAAAATAATCAATTAATACTTTTAAAACTATTGGCAACCATGCGGCTGCACCAATAACACTTAAAATTTCAGACCAGTTATTACTTATAAAGTCTATCATTTAATCACCTTCCTTTGTTTAATTGTTAACTTTTTAATTGTGTCATATTTATGGTATTATAGCATTTTATGTAAGTTATTGCAACAAAATAAAAAAGCAAAAACTTTTTATAGTTTTGCTTTTTAAAACGAGTAGATTTTTACTAACAAAAAACACCGTTGAACCTGATGAGGTTCAACGGTGTCTCACTTGGTTGCGGGAGTGGGATTTGAACCTCACGACCTTCGGGTTATGAGCCCGACGAGCTACCAAGCTGCTCCATCCCGCGATTTCTTGTTTAATGCTTAATTATAATATACTATTATTTTTATTTTGTCAACCGTTTATAAATAAAAATTGAATATTGCTTGAATTTTTATTTTTTAGTTGGTATAATAGATTTATGCAAATTAGTTTAGAAAAATTTATCAGTAAAAACGAAACAATTGCCGTTGCCGTGTCCGGTGGGGGCGATTCCATGGCACTATTACATTATATTCATAATAATGCCCAAAAATACCATTTTGACGTGATTGCTATTAACGTTGAACACGGCATTCGTGGTCAATCTTCAATAAGCGACACAAATTTTGTCATTTCTTACTGTAAAAACAACAATATCCCGCTTTTAACCTATTCTGTTGACTGCGTTGGCTTTGCTGAAAGCAACAAACTTTCGTTAGAGCAAGCGGGCAGAATTTTGCGATACCAAATTTTTAACCAAGCGATAAACGAAGGCAAGTGCGACAAGGTTGCAACCGCACACCACTTGCAAGACAACGTTGAGTCGGTGCTTTTTAACCTTTTCCGTGGCACAGGCTTAAAAGGGTTATCGGGAATTGAAGATAATTTTGAAAACAAAATTATTCGCCCACTTTTAAGCGTTTCAAAAGCCGAAATTGAAGAATATTTAACAAATTTTAATATACCGCACGTTGTTGACCAAACAAACTTTGATGACAAATACACAAGAAATGCGATTAGGCTAAACATTTTGCCTGAAATTGAAAAAGTTTTCCCAGAAGTGCAAACTAGCATAAATCGTTTTTGTGAAATTGCTAAACTTGAAAACGACTATATGCACTCTCAAACCTTAAAATCAATGGAATTGTTTGATGAAAAAGTGCAAATTTCACTGCCTATCCACCCTGCCCTTCTATCTAGGGCGACAGTTGTTGCCTTAAAGCACTTGGGCGTGGAAAAAGATTGGGAAAAAACGCATATTGACAGTATAATAAATCTTTGCTCAATGCAAAACTCTAAACGAGTTGACCTTAAAAACGGCGTGGTTGCCGTAAAGGAATACGATAAAATTTGTTTTTACAAAAACGCTGTTAAAAGCCAATTGGCTTTGCCTTTCACGGTGGGCGAAGTTGAGTTTTTGAATAAAAAACTTGTTATTGAAAAGGCACAACCTATCGACTTGAAAAAAGGCTTATATATAGACCTTAATAAAGTGCCGGAAAACGCCGTTATAAGAACGAGAAAAGACGATGATAAATTTACCAAGTTTGGCGGTGGCACAAAATCGTTAAACGATTTTTTGACTGATAAGAAAGTGCCAATTTTAGAGCGTGATGCTTTGCCAATTTTAGCCGTGGATAATCAAGTTTTAGCAATCTTTGGAATTGCCATTTCTGACAAAGTTAAGATTGATGTGAGTACAAAAACAATTATTGAATTAAAGTAAAATAAAACGGATAGATTTGAGATTTTTCTCTTTTTCTATCCGTTTTTAATTTTATTTTTTGATTTTTTTACAATACTTGTTTATAAGCACGTACGCCGTGATTAAAAGAACAATACTTAAAGTCACAACCAAATACATTGTTCCGATTTCAACTTTATTATTAAAGAAATAAATATTGCAGTCAATTGAATCTTTTAGGCCTTGTATCGCTTCTTTTGGCAGAGTGGAAGAAAGTTCATTCATAACGCCGTTTAGCGAGTGGTTCCTTATTAAAGCCGTGCCGTAAGTCCCCGGCAAGAGCATAACTGCATTTCTTAAACCCGTGCCAAAAGATGAAAGTGGCATATATGCACCACAAATAAATCCATAGCACGAACTTACGATTGAGCCGACTGCCGAAATTTGACCTTGCGAACTTAAAAAGTAGTTGATAACCGACGATAACGCCGTGCCAAAAGTGGTTAGCAAAAATATGTCGAGTAGCAAAAGCAATATATCGCCAAAAGTCAAGTACCAACCGATAACGCCCACGTAAATTAGGCAAGCAACAAGTGCAAGCAAGCATATTATAAGCGTGCTTATAGTGGTTGAAATATAATAAGATAACGCCAAGTTTGACCTTTTAAGCGGTGTCATCATAAGGTCGTTATAAGCCCCGCTGACTTTATCTTGGACCATAAGCATATTTGAGCAGAAGGAAACGGTGACGCAAGACACGGCCAAAAGCGACGACATAAGTTGCCCACCAACAAGCCCTGATAATTGCTTATCGCTGACAACTGCACCGACTTCTTTAAAAACCTGTTCAAAACTGCTTTTATATACGTTTGACAAAAAGGTCGCATATAACACAAGCAAGATAAGTGGGGTTATTAGCGAAGTGAAAAATAAGCCTTTATCCTTAAAAAACAATTTAGTGTTTCTTTTAACGTTGCTTAAAAATAATTTCATACTATTTGCCCCCTTCAAGCGATTTGCCCGTGACGTTTAAAAAAACGTCGTCCATTTTGCCTTTAACAACTTCATAATCACTAAAAAGGTCTGGATTTGAAATGATTAACTCTGTGGCAACCTTGGTGTCCTTTACGGTGAAACGGTATCCATCGTTCACCTTAACAAAATCTTTGCCCACCTTTTTTGCTTGCTCTTCGTCAATATTATAAATGGTTATATAATCGTTTGCAAACTTATTTTTTAACGAGTTTGGCGTGCCTTCTGCAACAATTTTGCCACTGTCGATAATTACAATATAATCTGATTCAGACGCCTCTTCCATATAGTGCGTAGTTAAAAACACGGTCATACCCGTTTTTTGTCTTAAGTCGTTGATAACCTGCCACATAATTGTTCTTGTTTGTGGGTCAAGCCCTGTTGTCGGCTCGTCTAAAATCAAGATTTTTGGGCTGTGGATAAGTGCCCTTGCTATATCGATTTTACGCCTTTGCCCACCAGAAAGTTTGCCAACTTGCCTATCAATAAAATCCTTAAAATCTAAAATGGAAGACAGTTCGTTTAGCCTTTTTTCAAACTCGCTATCAAAAATGCCGTATAACGATGCACGGTGTCTTAAATTTTCTCTAACAGAAAGCGACTTATCTAACACAGTGTTTTGAAAAACAACGCCTATTGCATTTTTTATGTCATCGCTTTCGGTATTAACGTCAATATCACAAACGTAAACCTTGCCACTATCTTTTTTAAGCGTGTTGCAAATTATAGAAATAGTGGTCGATTTGCCAGCACCGTTTATGCCTAAAAATGCAAAAAGTTCACCTTCTTTTACTTCAAAAGAAAGGTCTTTGACCGCATGCACGCTTTTAAAACTTTTGTTAAGGTTTTCTATCTTTATAACGTCCTTGCCCTTTCTTGTAAGCCCGTTATTTATGCTTGTCATTTAAAATCCCCTCCGCTAAATCTGTGAACACTTCTGTTTTAATTAACGCCATACCTTTTTCATCGCCAAGTAAAAGCAAAGTGTCACCCGCCGTTAAATTATATAGTTTTCTTGCATCTTTTGGAATAACAATTTGCCCCTTTTCGCCAATCTTGCATACCCCAAATATATATTTGCCTTCTTTTTCTAACATTATTCCTCCTAATCCCTCCTAAAAAGTATGAAAAGTATAACTTTTCCTACATTTTACCCCTTTTAAACTTTTTTGTCAAGCAAAACGTTGACATTTTTTATTTGTTCGTTGACAGAAAAAGCACAAACGATTATAATATAGTTAAACAAAATAGGTAGAAAATTATGAAAGTTATAAGCGTTCAAAACAACAGTAAATATTGTATGATTTGTGGAATGGAAAATCCATTTAGCCTTAAGGCACCTTTTTACGTTTTAGAAGACGGGTCGGTTGCAAGCGTTTTTACCTTTAAGAGCGAGCATCAAAGTTATCCTGATAGGACGCACGGCGGTATGGTCAGTGCACTTCTTGACGAGTTAATGGGGCGTGCACTTTGGGTCAACGAGCCTGAAATGTTTGGCGTCACCACCACGCTTAATATAACTTATAGAAAGCCAACGCCACTTGATACGCCCGTTAAGGCACGTGCATATTTGACATTTAATTCCGCTCGTGGAATGGTTGGCGTGGGGCAAATTTTTGATATGAACGATAATCTTTTGGTTGAGGGAAACGCAAAGTATTTTAAGATTCCTTTTAACAAAATGTTTGGCGAAAATGCAGATATCCACCAAGAAATGTGCTATAAAATGCCACTTGATATTGAAGAAATAAACTTCCCTATTGAGAAATAAATTGCAAAATTCTTCCTTTTAACATTTTACGTAATATTTGAATATTATGTATTAGACACAAAGGAGGAATTTTTTATGTGTAATTTTTGCGGTTGCAATCACAGTTGCAACCAAAATTTGATAAATGCTAGAAGTGGCATTTTTTCTAACAACAATGTTTCAAGTTGGGCAAGATGCAACAATAACCCTGTGATTATCCGTGGGCCTGTCGGCCCAACCGGTGCAACGGGTGCAAGGGGTCCTATCGGTCCGCAAGGTCCTGTTGGTCCTACTGGTCCACAAGGTCCGGTCGGTGCAACTGGTGCGACTGGTCCGCAAGGTCCGGTCGGTGCAACTGGTGCGACTGGTGCAACGGGCCCTGTCGGTCCACAAGGCCCTTCTGGTACAAACGATGCTCTTTATGCAAGCATTGGCACAGTCACGGTTGAAACTGACACCATTATCCCACTTGCGTTAGAAACGGAAACTGCCACCACGAGTATGAGTGTTGTTAATAACGCTGTTGATATTACCCAAGATGGCGTTTATTTAATTTCTTACTTTGCCGATGGCGACGTGGCAACGGGTGACTATGAAGTTTCGCTTTATCTTAACGGTGCACCTGTGACAAACGAAGTTTTAGCCTTTTCTGGAACTTCTGGTGTTGGCAGTAAAACTATTTTGCTAAACCTTTCTGCTGGCGACAGCGTTGCACTTTACAACACGTCTGCTGAAACAGCAACCCTTGAAAATGCGTCTATCTCATTGTTAAGGCTTGCTTAAAACAAACAAAAAACGGATAGTTTTTCTATCCGTTTTTTTATTTACTCCAAGTAGTTTTTATTTTATTGTTTTCCTTATACACTGTGATAGTGCCAAGCGTGTCCGTTCTATAAAGAGTGTGGCTTGGGCAAACTTCTAAAAGCCGTTCAAGTGTTTCGCTTGCTGGGTGGCCGTAAAAGTTTTGGTTGCCAACCGAAATTATTGCGTTTGTTGGGTTTATAAGCCTTAAAAAGTCTTGGCAAGATGCATCTGCACCACCGTGGTGGGAAACTTTTAGATAGTCCACGTTTTCAAGATTAACGCTAAAAGGCTGATTTTTGTGATATAAGTTGTAAATGCCGTTTTTATAGTTTTCTATAACAAGAAGTTCTTGTTCCCTTTCGGCATCGCCCGTAAAAATAAACCTTGTATCAAAGCATTCAAAATAAATTATTGGCGACAAGTTGTTTATATCTTTATCTGGTGGGATTTGGTTTTGAAGAATTTGGTTATAACTGCTTTGGCTGTTGGTTTTTTCAAGCGGGGATAAGAAAGCAAAAAAGTAATTTTCACCAACAATGCTTTTCGTTATATCTGAAATCTCATAATTAATCTGCTTTTGCTCTAAAAGATTAAGCACATTACCAAACTCATTAAAACTGTTTAGTTGAGATTGATGTATATAAGGAATAAACGCCTTTTTGACGTTATAATTATTTATAATTTTTGTGGCATTTCCCACGTGGTCAAGGTCTGGGTGGGTTAAAATCAAATAGTCTATGCTTTTAACGTTATAGGCCTTTAAGAATTTGTTTATATATTTTATATTCTCATCATAATAATCGTTTACGCCACAGTCTATAATTAAATTCTTTTGGTCGGGTAAGCGAATAAAAATGCAGTCGCCCTGCCCAACGTCTAAAAAATTGACCGAAAAGTCGCTTTTAACTTTTATATCGTTTAGTGGTGGTATGTCGCTTGAACACGCCCAACAATTAAACAACAGCGTAAAACAAAAAATTATTAAAATCAGTTTTGGTAATATTCTTCTTTTGTAAAACATTCGCTATCAACTTATTACTTTTTTAATCTTTCAATATCTTCTTTTATTTTAGGTATAAAAGAAAGTGCGTGTTGATAACCAACGTCAAAAATTTTATCGCCTTGCGAAAATGAAATGGCAGTAAAATCACTTAAATCTGGGTGAAGCATTGTGTTGCTAAATTCATAGCCTTTTGCCCAAGGCTCTTCTACCTTTGATTTATAGGTCGGGAAAAGTTTGCTTAAAATGCTTGGCTTTTGGTCCCTTGTAGATAAATCAATACCGATAACGTAATCAGCACCCAAACTTTTAACCACGTCAGCAGGGACAGAATTGGTAAACGCCCCGTCAACATATCTAACGCCGTCAATTAAAACGGGCTTAAAAAATGGGGGCATACTGCTTGATGCACACAACGCCTTTGCCACACTGCCCTTTTCAAAAACGTGTTCTTTTCCACTTTCAAGTTCGGTTGCAATCGCACGGAAAGGCTTTGGCAATTCTTCAATGTCCATTGCGCCTATTTCTCTATCAATAACGTTGAAAAGCCCAGAAGTGTCCATTTTCAACATAAAAAGCGTTTTAATTTCGTCAAAATCAACCCTTTTAAGAAGTTCAATAATGTCGGTTGCAGTATATCCCGCCGAATAGAATGCACCGACTATACTTCCAATACTCGCCCCTGCGATAATATCCACTTCTATGCCGTTTTCTTCAAAGGCTTTAAGTGCACCTATGTGGGCAAAACCCTTTGCCCCACCAGAGCCAAGTGCTAAACCGATTTTAATTTTTTTAGGCTTCTTTCTTCTAAAAATCCAACTGAAAAAACCCATTCTTTTCCCCTTTTAGTTTTCGGTTTTTGGTTTTGATTTGCTGATTTTGATAATTAATACAACAAGTAAAATTATGGCTAAAGCAAATAGCCCGTAAAGGATATAATCAAGCACTTCTATCGACCACAAACTTATGCAAACTTGTGCCAAAATAGAAATAATCGTGCCTGCAATAAAGTTGCCTATTACCACAGGTAAAACAGCATCTTTAAATTTTAAGTTTAGAAAAACTGCAATCGCTGTCCCCGTCCAAATCCCCGTCATAGGAAGTGGGATTGCAACGAATATAAAAACGCCCAATTTTTTTAAGCCGAGATTTGTTAAGCCTTTCTTATTTTTGCTGTCCTCTTTAACCGATTGGTCGGCTTTACTGTTAAAATATGTTTCTATCTTAAATGCAAGGCGGGAAAATATCTTGATTTTTTTAATTAAGTTCAAAAATGGTTTTAGCAAAAAGAATATTGGTATAAACACTATTGTCGAGCCAATATATGCATAAAAAAACGATAGTAAAAAGTCTATGCCACAACTTCTTGCAAAAACTATTCCGCCTTTAAGTTCAACCAGTGGCACAAAGGACATTACAATGGTCGCCCAAACGTCATTGCCAACTAATTGCCTAATAAATTCCGTCATATTCCACCTAAACACTTTGTTTTTTCACTAAAATACAGTATAATATATATAAGCAAAAAAATCAACTTAAATTTATAAATTCAATCAAGGTATTATTATGACCACTCAACAAATGCTATCTTATTTAAGAAAAGGCATAACTAAATATAAAATGATTAAAGACGGCGATAAGATTGCCGTTGGTGTTTCTGGTGGCAAAGACAGCGTCACTTTGCTTAAACTTCTTGCTGAATATAAAAGATTTGCACCTGAAAAGTTTGATTTAATTGCTATTGCAGTAGATTTGAACTTTACCGATAATACAACTGATTTTAAGCCTATTCAAAAACTTTGCGATGAACTTTCTGTGCCTTTCTTTGTTGAAAAAACTGATATAGGCCAAATTGTTTTTGACGTTAGAAAGGAAACCAACCCTTGTGCGTTATGCTCAAAAATGCGTAAAGGTGCATTAAACGGGCTTGCAAAGCAACAAGGTTGCAACAAAGTTGCGTTAGGGCATCATAGGGACGATGCGATTGACACAATGATGCTTTCACTTCTTTACGAGGGCAGGCTTTCAACCTTTGCACCAAAAAGTTATCTTGACAAAATCGACCTAACGCTAATTCGACCAATGATTTTGATAAAGGAAATGAATATTATTTCTTATTCAAAAACTCTGCCTATCGTTAAAAGTTGTTGCCCAGCAAATAAGATGACCAAGCGTGAACACGTTAAGGACTTAATCAAAAATATTGGCGAAGATATACCTAACGTCAGAGATATGCTTTTTACCGCTCTTTTCCACCCAGAAAGATATAATCTTTTTGATAAGTTTGAAAAAGAGATTGATACGATTTTATAGTATATTCAAAATTCTATAATATTATTACAATAAAAAACCCACCGATATTTCGGTGGGTTTTTTGTTTTTCTTTATTTACGCCTTTGCCTTTTTTATTGGGCTTTTTGCTTTATCGTCTTTTTTAGATTTCTTTTTGACTCGTCTTTTTGCTTATGGATTGCGGCAATCACACTAACCCCTGTCAATTCTTCAAGTTCAAAAGAATCTTTAACAGTGTTGTCAAGTGCGTTTTTAATTAACACAACTGCAAGAGCTATAACCAAGCCTAAACCAAAACCTAAAAACACGTATTTCATAGTTTCGTTGCTAACCGAAACTAAAAATCTGCTGTTATCGTTTACAGAATTATCGGTTGGGATAAGTTCAACGATAAACTCAAATTCTTCTTCAAAATATTCGGTATTAACGTCATAAATAGCAATAAGTTTTTTCGCAGCCAATTCTTTATCATAATCGCTATATGCAATTTTGAAAATTAAACTTTCTTCATTATAGATAATACCTATTGAGCCTGAATTTATTGAAGAATTTATATCAGGGTTTTGTTCTTTGAATTTTGCGTTTGCTTTACTAACATAATCTGAACTTGTAAAGTGTTGGTTCATTTGAACAATAACAAGTTCTGCAAGTGCTGCATTGGTAGATTCATCAGTAATGTCAACAAGTTCTGTTCTTAAAATAACAGAACGGCTTACAGTGTAAACAGGCTTAACGAATAAAAAGTTATACAACACGCCGAACAAAGTGAACAAAACTGTTATTAAAGCGATTAATAATGCATTTACTCTTAACAAACGTAAGAAAGGAAAACTTTTTTGGTTTTGTGCGTTATTTTCCATTTGCTTCCTCCTTTCTATCCGTTATAAACCCTAAAACAGCAACGCCTGTTAATCTTTCAAGGTCTTCCCTTTCCTTAACAGTGTTGTCAAACAAGTTCTTTAAATAAACGACTAATAATGAAAGGACAACGCCTAATATAACTGCAATTATAATAATTTTTGTTTTAGAAACGTCCTTTGATATGCCATCTAATCCCAAGTTGCTTATTTTAACGTTTAGGTTTGTAAAATATGGTTTTATTTGTGCGTCACTATATAGTTCGTGTTTATACGCAAGAACTAAAATAATGATTTTTTCCAAAGCGTCTTGCTCTGTTCTATCAGTATATTTAACGTTAAACACCCAGTTTGTTGCATCATCGTTTTTAGCAGTTTCGGTGCTTATGTTTCCCGCCGTTAAGAAAGTTTCGTCTTTTAACGAAGTAGAACCGTTTGCAGTTGGCCTTGTGTAGTTTAAGAACAAGTCGTTATATTGAATGGTTTTGCTTCCATCAGGATTTTCAATAGTTTGTCCTGCTTGTTCAAAAACATTATAGAACTCTTTAACGTCTTTTAATTGGTCTTTATAATAGTCCACCCACTCAACGTAATAGGCGTTTGCTCTGTCTAACACAACGCCTTCATCACAAAAATCGACAACCGTGTCAACGTATTGCCTAATTTCGTTAATAGATGCTGTTGTGCCACCGCCAATAGAAAAACTTACTCTATTGCTTGCAACGTAATTTGGTTTTCTCAAATATGAATATCCAACGCCAATGCCCGAAACCAAGATTATAACGGCAAGTGCCAATATAATGTTTCTTCTTATGACGAAAAGAATATCTCTAATCAAATTAGATTGCACTTTTGTGTTTTTTTGTTCGTCCATTACCTTTCCCCTATAAGTATCTTTGTAAAATCTCTTGCATTTTATCAAAGTTTTTTAGCATATCTTTTGCAAGAGCAATTTGGTTCTTCGTTCTGTCCACGTTGTGTCCAGGATATTTATTTCTAAAATAAACGTCGCCTAAAATGTAATCTGTTAAAAATCTAACGGCAACTTCAACCGTCATAGTAAACACGCCCAAAACAAGTGTTTGTTTTTCTAAATCGGTCAATAAATCTTTAATCTCGCCAACAAAACCTTTTGCAAAACTTTCAAACTTATCAAGGTCTATCTTTACAAGTTTAAAATTTGGGTCGTCCTCTTTTCTTGAGTTTGCGATAAATCTTATTGCATCACCAAAGTCGTGGGCCACAGCACCAGGCATAACCGTGTCTAAATCCAAAACGGCAAGCACTTCACCACTTTCTTTATCAAAACTTACGTTATTGCACTTTGTGTCGTTGTGCGTCACCCTTAAAGGTATTTGCTTTTTGTCAATATGTTCTTGAAGTTGGCAAGCCTTTTGTTCAAATTCTAAAAGTTGGGCGATTTCGCCTTCAACCTTTTGCACCCTCTTTAACGGGTCAAGTGCGATTGCTTCTCTAAACGCCTTGTATCTTTTTTTAGTGTCGTGAAAGTCAGGTATTGTGATAAACAACGAACTTGCATCAAAATCAACCAAGTCATTTTGGAATTTACCAAACGCAACGCCCATTTTTTCAATTAACGATAAATCATCGCAAGCATCATAGGTGGTTGAATTTTTTATATACCTATAACAACGCCAATATTGCCCAATATCATCAACAACGTAATAAGAGTCGCCTTGTAAAGATGGGAAAGCCCTTAAAACGCCCGTTCTTGTGCAACCACATCTTTTAACAACCTTTGAACGGATATGGTCTGTGACACGAACGATATTATCCATAACCTTATCTGGCGAAGTGAACACTTGCTTGTTGATTTTTTGAAGGATATATTCCTTAATATCCCCATCACGCATAAAGGTCACTTTGAAAGTGTTGTTTATGTTCCCAGAAAAATTTTCTTCACAACCAACGTATTCTCCACCAATCGCGAAATGAGAACAAATTTCCTTAATAGTCATATCTTTTCCCTACATATTTCATATATATCTAATCTATTCTAACATAAAATTCAAAAAAAGGCACCTTTTTTTTCAATTTTTTTCATTTTTTAGTTTTTTTTGAACGATTTTATGCGGTTTTTGTTATTTCTTTAATCTTTTTGTCCTTAATTTGAATAGTTCTGTTGCAAATTTTAAGCATTGCTTTTTTGTGCGATACTATTAACAAGGTCACGTTTTCAAGTTGTTTTAAGTTTTCAAGCACTTTTTGTTCGGTTTGCTCGTCAAGGGCACTTGTCGCTTCATCAAGCAAGATTATAGGTGACTTTGTTAAAATTGCCCTTGCAATTGCTATCCTTTGAATTTGGCCTTCTGATAAGCCCACGCCGTTTTCACCCACCACCGTTTGCAAGCCTTGTGGAAGTTCGTTTATAAACTCTCTGGCTTGGCTTATTTCAAGTGCAAAATCAATTTCTTCATCAGTTGCCGAACTGTTTATAAAAGTAATGTTCTCTTTTAGCGTGCCACTAAACAGCATATTGCCTTGCGGAACGTAAGAAAAAATTCGCCTTGAGTTGACGTCAAGCAACACTTTGCCGTCTTTGGTGTCTAAATAAACTTGCCCGTTATCTAATGGATAAACGCCAAGCAAAAGTTTAATAAGCGTGCTTTTCCCCACACCAGAAGTGCCTGTTATTGCGATATAATCACCCTTATTTATATAAAGCGATGCGTCGCTTAAAACTTTATCCCTGTCGTAAGTAAAGTTGACGTTTTCAATGGCTATACCTTTCAAATCATTATACGTTTTTATCGCATCAATTTGCTCGTCAATCTTTTCGCTTTCAATCTCTTCGATTTCCATAATTCGCTCGGCAGATGCAAGCATTGAATAATATTTTGGCATAACACCTGATAATGCCATAAATGGAACTTGCACGTTGTTTACAAGTTGCAAAATTGCTGATAACGAGCCATAACTTAACGCTCTGTTTAATATTTTTACACCGCCGTATATCAAAGCAAACAAGTATCCCGCACTGAATATAAAGTTATACACAGCGTTTCCTAGCACGGCGTAGTTTCTTCTTTTCATTTTTATCTTAAAGTTTTCTTCTTGCAAATCTGTTGCTTGCCCCTCAATTTTTGAGTTTACCGAAAAAACTTTAACTGCAAGCAAGTTTTCTATACATTCTTGCATAAAAGAGCGTGTTTTTCCATCAGTTTCTTGGGCTTTTTTATGGAAACTTTTTAATTTGCCACGAAGTAGTGTTAAAACTAAAAACACCATTAACCCAGCAACCGAAAAAGCAACGGCAAATATCCAATCTAGCATAATTAAGGCAACCACTGCACAAACAAGCCTTGCAACAGCCGAAACAACGGTTGGCAAAATGGTTGCAACGCCTTCGCTGACAATAGCAACGTCACTAGTTAGCCTTGTCATAAGTTCGCCACTGTGATAACCCGTGATTTTTTCGTGCTTTTTACTTAAAACACTGTTAAAAAGTTGAGTTTTATATCTCACTTCAAGGCGGGCTTGAATTCTTTCTTGCAAACAGTTTATAAAAATTCTAAACACAAACTGCAATATTACAACTATTATAATTGCAACGGCAAAAGACACCAGCCTTTGTGAGTTATATGACGTTGCACTGTCAATCACGCCTTTAATGAATAGTGCAAAAACTATTGATAATGCCGAAAAAAGAGCGTTGGCAATAAGCAAAACAATTATTTTCCAATTCTCTTTTTCAGATTTTTTCATTATCCATTTTAAAGTTGAGTGCTTTTTCATTTTTTCCTACTTTATTTTATCGATAATTTTACCGCTTTTTATATTTTTACTTTTATATTATATCATAAACTTTAAATATAAATAAACCATTTTTGTTCTAAATTTGCAAATTTTTACATACATTAATATATTAAGTTGCAAGTTTTTTGTTTTTATGTTATACTTTTTTCATGTTTACCTTTATGAAAAAGTTTGACAATTTAATAAGTGTTGTTAGAGAAAAGTGTGATGAATACGTTTATTCTTTCTTTATGCCTCTTCTTGCAAGTATGCTTATCCTTTTATTTTGGGTGGCCAACTTGCAATTAATCGGGTTTACTATCACGGCTTTATTAATCTGTTTTATTTTTATTTTTTATGATGACTTTTTGCCGTTAATCCCGCTAATGCTTATGATACCTATGTGTTTTAGGAATACGACAACGGCGTTTGCTGACAACTTGGTTTACTGTATAATTTTATTTTCTTTAATCGGCCTTTCAATAGTCTTTCATATGATAAAGTATCCTGTTAAGAACTTTAAGTTAGACGGATTTTTCTACTTTTTAGTTGTCTTAAACGTGGTTTTCTTAATAAGTGGCGTTTTTTCAAACAACGCAAAAAATTATTTTAAGGCTCTTGATATTTACCTTATTTCAGGCATTATGCCACTTGTCATACACTTTTTCTTTTACAACAAAGTTAAACTAAATGATAAAGTTGATTATAGAAAATATGTGTGCATATCCTTTATAATTGCTGTTTCGCTTGCTTGCGTTCAACTTTGCTATGCTAAACTTACAGACGTTTTATTTGGGGCAGATACTTGGTTTCCACGTATCCCTGGCTTTTGTTGGGCAAACACAAACCATATAGCTAACATTATCTTACTTGCCGTGCCACTTTGCTGTTATATGGCCCTTTCATCAAAGGCAGTCTGGGCGTGGTTTATTGAAATTTTGTTTTTATACGCTTGTATGTTCGTTTCTGGCAGCGACGGGGCATTGGCGTCATTACTTATCGCAACGCCTTTCTTAATGCTCTTTGTTTATAAAAATTGTTTTAGACGTAATTTCAAATTCATAAAGATTTTGTTTTTTACCTTATTTACAATAATTATCGTTGGACTTTTGATATTTGCGTTGTTTTGCTTTAAAGACTTATTAGCCTTTATAACCGAATCTTCATCAGGCAATGGCAGAATTTGGGCTTATGAACTTTCCATTGATACTTTCCTAAATTATCCTATCTTTGGTATAGGTTTAGGCGGTGGTAGAGCAGCACTTGACGCTATTATAGAAATTCACCCTTACAACGGGTTCTTCCACTCAACTATTTTTCATGTTTTAGCGTGTGCAGGTTCAGTCGGTATGATAACTTATATCATATACTATTTTGTTAGAGTAAAATACCTTCTTAAAAACAACACAATTTTAGGTGAACTTGTTTTTATTGCATTTATTATGTTCGCTGTTTATGGAACGATTGATAATGGCGAGTTTAACATTGTTCTTTTATTTATGACAACGTTAATCACACTCGTTGGTCACTTTAACAAAAACGGTAGCGACGACAAGCCACTACCATTGTTTGTTAAAATCCCTACATTCAATTAATTTCTTTTATCAATTTTGTACGTAGGCACAAGCTCGCTAACCAACTCTTTCATCTTGTCGGTTTCTTCAATGGCTTCTTTGCCTAACTCTTTAATTTTAGTAAATAAGTTTTTATTGATTTCCAAAGGCTTGCCTATGGAAATCATTTTATTTTCGGTTTCTTGCAAACCTTCTTCTTCCATCAAACGTTCTTCGTAAAGTTTTTCGCCAGGTCTTAACCCGATAATCTTAATATCAATATCCACGTTTGGCTCAAAACCAGAAAGCCTTATTAAGTTTTCTGCCAAGTCGTAAATTCTAACAGGCTCGCCCATATTAAGAACGAAAATTTCCCCACCTTTAGCATAAGCACCCGCTTGCAAAACAAGGCTGACGGCTTCTGGAATGGTCATAAAATATCTAACGATATCTTTGTGTGTGACAGTGACAGGGCCACCGTTTTTAATTTGCTTTTTGAATAGCGGAATAACCGAACCATTTGAGCCTAACACGTTTCCGAAACGAACAGCAACGTACTCTGTGTCGTACTTTTTATCCATTGCTTGAATAATCATTTCGCAAATTCTTTTTGTCGCACCCATAATGTTGGTTGGGTTTACGGCTTTGTCTGTGCTTATAAGCACAAATCTTTGTGTGCCATTTCTGCCAGCAGCGTCGGTGACGTTGAAAGTGCCGATAACGTTGTTTTTAACTGCTTCATTTGGGCTTGTTTCCATAAGCGGAACGTGTTTATGTGCTGCTGCGTGGAAAACTATTTCCGGCTTATAAGTTTCAAAAATATTATCAATTTTCTTTTTATCTCTAACGCTTGCAATCAACACCAATAGATTTAAGTTAGGCAAATTCCTAATCAATTCTTGTTCGATGTCGTAAGCGTTATTTTCATAAATATCAACGATAATTAATTTTTGTGGGTTATGGGTTGCAATCTGACGGCAAAGTTCGCTTCCGATTGAACCGCCACCACCCGTCACTAGAACGGTTTTGCCTTCAATATACCCTAAAATATCGTCTAGATTAACCTTAATTTGCTCTCTACCCAAAAGGTCGTCAATACTAACGTCTTTAATGTCTGAAACCGAAACGCCCGCACCACTGTTAGAAAAAATCCCCGAAACGGTTTTTACTTTACAGCCTGTTTTTTGGGCATCGAAAATAATTCTACTGACAACTTTTTTGTCTGCCGATGGCATTGCGATAATAATTTCGTGCACGCCCAATTTTTTAGCAAAATATTCAATTTCACGAGTGTTGCCAACAACCTTTATACCGCTAACGTATCTTTTAATCTTATTTGGGTCGTCATCAAGAGCGGCAACAGGGTCCATATCAGAAACGTAAGAGTTTCTAATTTCACGAATAAGGGTTGCACCAGTGCTTCCTGCACCGACTAATAAAACCTTTTTATAACCATCCGCAACGGCTTTTTTGTTAAGATATTTTTTAAGCGAATTTTTTAGTCTTGGCAAAAACCTTGTTATAAAAATTATTATGTAGGTGAAGAAAGTTGTAATGATAGCCCATTCAACTGATAAAGATTCGCTAATTGCTGCAACGAACAAATTGAAAAATAACGCAAGAATTGCAGAGCAACCTATTCTTATGGCTTCCCAAAACCCAGCGTACATCCAAATACCTGTGTAAAGCCCAAGAATAAAGTTTAAGAACACGACCACGCCCATACCTATTAGTAGATAAGTAAACGCATCTTCAATAACCCAACCTATATCGTACGTTAAAACACGCAAGATTAAGAAATAAGATACAAAGGTCACAAGCATGTCGAGCAAAACATAACCGACTGATTTTAAGTATTTATTCATTTTTCTCCACCTATTTTGTTAATATGATAAGATATTTCCTTAATTAACGCTTGTTTATCCAAACAAGTTTCTTTTAACTGATTTTCAAT
Source organism: uncultured Clostridia bacterium (assembly GCA_904502225.1). GTDB lineage: Bacteria > Bacillota > Clostridia > Christensenellales > Borkfalkiaceae > UBA1259. The sequence continues at coordinate 8,824 of CAJGDO010000012.1, read as the reverse complement.
TGAGCCGTGCTCAACAAATTTATCTTCAACACCTAAAGCACTCAAATCCACGCCAATATGGTTTTTTGCATAAAATTGAGAGATAAGCGTGTTCACCCCACCGATAGCACTATTTTCTTCAAGCACAATGATAGGTTTATCTTTTATTTGCATTAAAACCGTTTCATCTAACGGCTTAATACTTCTAACCGAAATAACACCAACGCCATCAAACTGTTCAGCACAAGAGATAGCAAGCGATAACATATTTGGCCCTACTGCAAGAATGTTCAATTTTTCACCCTTAACTATTTGCGTCCATAAACTTTGCTCAAAGCAAACGTTTTGTATTTGTAAAGATGAATTTTTAGGATACCTTATAGCAACAGGACAATTCAACTTAAACGCATAATCTAAAAGGTCGCAAAATTCAACGTCGGTATTAGGTGCAAAAATTTTCATATTAGGCATATGTGAAAGATAACTTATGTCAAACACACCTTGGTGCGTTTTACCGTCCTGCCCAACAAGTCCTGCCCTATCCAAACAAAAAACAACGGGTAAATTTTGCAAACAGACGTCGTGCAAAATTTGGTCATAAGCCCTTTGCAAAAAGGTCGAATATATAGCAACCACAGGTTTAAGCCCCGCAATAGCCATACCCGAAGCCAAAGTGACGGCATATTCTTCTGCAATACCAACGTCTATAAAATTATCTGGGTGTTCTTTTTCAACTGCGACAAGCCCCGTGCCATCTTTCATACCTGCCGTGATGGCAACTATTGAACTATCCTTTTCAATAAGGCTGTTAAGTTTTTGACCGAGTGCATTTGCAAAAGTTCCGTTATCGCAAATCAAATCTTTGCCAACGCCGTGGTACTTATCAGGCTGATTTTCAGCCTCGACATATCCCATTCCTTTTTTGGTTTTAACGTGAAGGACAACCGCCTTGTTTTTAGCAACATCTTTAACTTGCTGTAAAATAGTGGTTAATTCTTTGATGTCGTTGCCATCGAAAGCACCAACGTATTTAAATCCGCACTGCTCAAAGTAATTGTTCTTACTGAAAACTCGCTTAACAAAATCTCTAAACGATGCAAGTGCCTTTGTAATAAAAGACGAGCCGAATATTTTTCTTAAAACTTTCTTACTGCCCAAATACCCACGCTTTGTTGTGCTTTTAGAAATTAATTTGTAAAAGCCACCCGTGTTTTTGGAAATTGACATTCCGTTATCATTGACAATAACGATAAAGTTTTTTGGCTTAACGTGCGAAGAGAACAAAGCCTCTAAATTCAAGCCGTTGGCAAGCGACCCATCGCCCACCACGCAAACAACCGTGTAGTCTTGATTTAGTTTATCTCTTGCCGTGCAGTATCCTAACCCTGCCGAAATAGAAGTCCCTGCATGTCCAACGCAAAAAGCATCATAACCACTTTCTTCAACGTTAGGAAAGCCCGAAATTCCGCCGTCTAGCCTTAAAGAAGAAAAATTATTTTTTCTATCCGACAAAATTTTGTGGGCATAGCATTGATGCCCAACGTCAAAAATAAGTTTATCAGAAGAAAAATCAAATTCTTTATAAAGGGCAACCGTCAAATCAACAACGCCAAGGTTTGAAGATAAATGCCCGCCGTTGTTTTTAACAGTTTCAATTATCTTTTCCCTTAACTCTTTTGAAAGACTATTAAGTTCATCTATATTCAATCCTTTTATGTCTAAAGGACTTTCTATTTTCTCTAAAATGCCCATTATTCCCCACGGTCTATATAATATATCAAAATAAATTATATTACAAATATAATTAATTGTCAATGCATATCAAAAATTTAAACTTAATTAAAGGCTTTTTTTAAGCAATTTTGTAAATTTTTGTTGATTAAATAAAGCATAAAGCATTATAAAGACTTTTTGCTTACATTATGCTTGACATAATTTTATCGGTTAGTTAAAATAATAAAAAACATTTTAGGTGTTGGTTATGTTAAAAGGAAAAGCATTAGAGCAATATTCAGACTTGATAATAAAAATAGGCGTCAATCTTCAAAAAGGTCAAGGATTAGAAATTTCTTGCCCTGTTGAAAAAAGCAATTTTGCCGTTGCATTAACCAAGGCTGGCTATAAAGCGGGTGCAAGCATAGTAAGAGTGCGTTGGCAAAATGAAGAGATTGAAAAACTTTCGTATAAATACGCTGATATCAACGCTTTAACCGATATACCAAAATGGCTTGTGGATAGCAAAAACGACTTGGTGAAAAAAGGGTTTTGCTACGTTGCCGTTTCAGCAGACGACCCAGAGGCGTTTAAGAATATTCCGTCTGAAAAACTTTTTGCCGTAAGCAAAGCAAAGGCAAAAGCGTTAAAAAAGTTTTCGGACAACATGATGGCAAACGCTATTCGTTGGTGCGTTGTTTCAGTGCCGACAAATAAATGGGCAAAAAAGGTTTTCCCACTTGAGAAAAACCCAATGAAAGCCTTGTCAGAGCAAATTGAACTTTGTATGCGAATTAATGAAAAGGACCCAATCGATGCTTGGAACAAGCATATTGACAAGTTAAACAGCAGAGCAAAATTCTTAAACGATATGGACTTTGAATATTTGCATTTTTCTAATAACAAAGGCACTTCCCTAAAAGTTGGGCTTGCTGAAAACCACATTTGGCAATGTGCGTTAGAAAAAGCACAAGACGGAACGATGTTTATGGCAAATATGCCAACCGAAGAAGTGTTTACCGCACCACATAGAGAGCGTGTTGACGGCGTTTTAAAAAGTGCGATGCCACTATGCTCTAACGGACAAGTGATTGATGAGTTTTCTATCACTTTCAAAAATGGAAAAATTGTTGATTTTTCCGCTCAAAAAGGGTATGAGGCATTAAAGCAACTTATAAACACCGATAAGGGAACTAAACGCCTTGGCGAAGTGGCACTTATCGGCAAAAACTCGCCTATTGCAAAGAGCAAGGTTTTGTTTTTTAACACCTTGTTTGATGAAAATGCAAGTTGCCACTTGGCAATAGGTAAAGCCTACCCTACCACTATCAAAAACGGTGCAAATCTAACCTTAAAAGAACTTGAAAAGTTGGGTGCAAACGACTCAAGTGAACACGAAGATTTTATGATTGGAACTACTGACCTTAACGTTATCGGCGTTAAAAAAGACGGCACTAGCGTTGAGATTTTTAATGACGGCGAGTGGGTTATCTAAAATTAAATAAAAAAGACTGTTTACCAAACTTGATAAACAGCCTTTATTTTTTTGTTTATAATCAAATTATTGATTTACAGCAACTTGTTCTGTTGTCTTTTGGCTATTTGCCAATTCTAACTCTATCCTTTTCTTTTCCTTGTTAGCACTGCTTACAACAGAGTGCATTATGATAACTGTTGCAAGCATTAAACCTGCACTGACGTAAAATGCTGGAACGTATGAGCCAACAGCGTCAAAAACAAATCCCATAATTGGCGAACCAACCGCATAGCCCGCGGTATTTACTGAAACGCAAATGCCAAGCATTTTTGCATAATCTTTTCTGCCGAACAAATCGCCCGCAAAGATAGGTAGCATTATGGTTTCAAGTGGCAACGCTATGTCAACTGCAACTGCATATACAAAGCAGAACACAATTCCCGTAGGTGTTGGGTTAATCAATGCCATCATCAACATTGAAACAACCGAACAAGTATAATTTATGGTCATTGTCTTTCTTAAACCCAACCTATCGTACATAAAGCCTGTTAAAAATTTGGTAAAGGTTAAGATAAACGTATAAACGGTGGTCACCAATTGCATTGTGCCTTTATCGATATTAGACACTTCCATATGGTGATTAAAAACACCCGTCACGCTTTGTAAAACCAAACCGGTCACAAAAACGCAAACCATTGTCAAATAAAAGTAAGGTTTTCTAAACGCCGTTTTAGAGTCGATACCAACCCAATCGTCACCCTTTTGTTTTTTTGTTGACATTTTTTCGCCGTCTTCTAATTTTCTGTCTTTAATAAAAATTACTGCAACAACGCCAGCAACCGCAACCAAGACTGCAATTATAAGGTAAGCCGTTTTATAACCTGTGACGCTTGCGTTGATTATCGGCATATAAATGTTTGTTGCAATAGATGCACCTATTCCATTTGTGGCAAGAATAAAGCCCATAACCGTTCCACGGTTTTTCTTAACCCATTTGTTGATAATATAACCAACCATGGTTGTGGTTGTCCAAGCAAGCCCTAACCCTAAAAAGACGCCCGCTAAATAAAAGCCCCATAGTTCTGATGAAAAAGCGAACAAAAGCATTGAGATTACCAATGACAAAAAGCCAAAGGCTATAAGTTTTTTTACGCCAAGTTTTAAAACTAACGTGCCAAAAAAGATATTTACAATGGACGTTGTAATATACCTAAAAGTATTTGAAAAGGCAAAAGGCCCTTGGTCAAGGTCGTTATAACTCGTTATTGCCTTTAAGAAAATTCCCTTGGTTGAACTGCATAAGCCAAGCACAATAAAAATCATAAATGCACTGACGCCTATAATCACCCAAGAATAATCAAACTTCTTTTTTCCTAGCATTTTTTGCTCCTTTATACACACGACATAATGCTATTATATTCCTTTGATTTTATTAAGTCAATGAAATTGATGTTCAGACAATAATTTATTTGTATAAATTATTTGGAAATTTTCACTTGCTTTAATTGAAATTTTTTGATACAATTTTTTGTAGGTGAATTATGCATAATTTTTTTGTTAAAAGTGAAAATTTAAGCGAAAATACAGTTAAAGTTGACGGAAACGATTTTTTCCACGCTATTAACGTTGTCCGTATGAAAGAAAAGGATAACTTTTTAATCAGCGTTGATAATAAAAATTGTCTTTGCCAAATTAAAAAGATTTTTTCCGATTATTTGATTGCAGATATTATCGAAAAGGACTATTTAGACACTTCACTTAATATTGATATTTATTTATTCCAAGGGCTTCCAAAAAGCGATAAACTTGAACTTATAATTCAAAAAGCAGTTGAACTTGGCGTTAAAGAAATTATCCCCGTTCAAATGGAACGCTCGGTTGTTAAAATTGAGCCTAATAAAGTTAAGTCAAAAACAGAAAGGTTTAATGCCATTGCTGAAAGTGCCGCAAAACAATGCAAGCGTGCTTTTATTCCAACCGTTTCTGCCCCCCTTTCCTTTAAGCAGTCGCTTGAAAAAGCAAGTGAACTTGACCTGCTTTTAATACCTTATGAAAACGAGCAAGGAATTAAAAGCACAATCGACGCACTTGCAAAAATTAAAAAGGGTTTTAAGGTTGGCGTTTTAATAGGACCAGAAGGCGGGTTTAGTGATAACGAAATTGCACTTGCAAAAACTGTTGGCACTTCAATCTCGTTGGGAAAACGAATTTTAAGGACTGAAACGGCATCAATCACTGCCCTTTCAATGCTTATGCTCCACGCCGAAATGAATTTAGAATAAAATAATTATACGAGGGAAAAGTATGGAAGAAAAAATTGTTAAAAAAGAACGCAATTATGGTATTGATTTATTAAGAATAATTTCAATGCTTATGGTGGTTATTTTGCACGTCTTAGGTCAAGGCGGAATTTTAGGCAACGTAAGCAATTTGACTTTTGAAGGCGAAGTGTTTTGGGCATTAGAAATTTTGTGTTATGGTGCTGTAAATATTTATGCGATAATTTCTGGATTAGTTGGTTATAAGTCAAAGCACAAAGGTTCAAGCATAATAAACTTATGTTTTCAAGTTTTGTTTTTTGCAGTGATTATTGCTGGAATAGATTTGATATTTTTGCTTAAAAATAACACGCCTATTTCTATATCAAACGTTTTCTTCAATTTCTTCCCTTCTATAAAAGGTTATTGGTATTTTTCTGCATATTTTTGCTTGTTCTTTTTTATGCCGATTTTAGACACAATTATTGACATTGTGCCAAAATCAGTATTAAAATCAACTGCATATTTTTGCTTTATCATTTTTTGTTGTTGGACTCAACTATATACGAGCGTTTCAAATTTAAATAATGGTTATTCGGTATTATGGCTTGCAATTTTATATTTGGTTGGTGCATATATATCAAAGTATAAGCCTTTTAAAAACTATTCTTTTTTGCGTTGCCTTTCGCTTTTTTTTATTTTAATTGCCATAACCATAGCAAGCAGAATAGTAATTGGTCTGTTAACAAATAAAATCTTAAGACGTCCTGTTTTTCTCAACGTTTTAGTTTCTTATACTTCACCAACTATAGCCATGTCTTCTATATTTTTAGTTTTGGCTTTTTCTAAACTCAACTTTAACAAAAAAGTTGCTAAAACAATTGGATTTGTCGCACCATTATCTTTTGGCGTGTATTTAATCCATTGTAATCCCATTGTATTTGCACTTATGAAAAATAGTTTTGTTTGGATAATTGAGCAACCTATTTTATTAGGCTTGTTGTTAGTTATAGGCGTTAGCCTTTGCATTATGACAGTTTGCTTGTTCCTTGATTTTATAAGAACACAAATATTCAAGTTGTTAAAAATTAAAAAACTTTCAGAAAAAATTGCACATGCTTTTGGAGAGTTTACATCTTTCGTGTTTAAACTTTTTCATATTCAAACACAAGAAGATGAAAATAACGATATAAAACAATAGATGTTAATGACAAACGAAAAAATGACCGAAAGTTTCGGTCATTTTTCTTTTTATCTTCTTTATAAATATTTTTCAAAGTCACTTTTAACTTTTTCAAAAAGGTTAGTTGCACTTTCCATATCTTTTTCTTTAAGCGAATAATAAACTTTTAGTTTTGGCTCGGTGCCACTTGGTCTAACACAAACAAACCCCCCGCTCTCAAGTTCATAATAAACGGCATTGGTTGGTGGCGACTCAATCTTTTCCACACTGCCGTCAGCAAGCGTTTTTTGTGCTTTTGAATAGTCCCTCGTCGCTAAAACTTTTACGCCACCTAAACTGTCTATCTTAATCTCTTTCATTTTGTCAACAACGGCGTTCATTTCTTTCATAGCGTTAAGCCCGCTATAAGCCGTGCTAACGTTGGTGTCGAACACAAAACCATACTTATCGTAAATTTCCATAAGCCTTTGATAAATGCCCACACCCATATAATTATAATAGCAAATCATTTCGGCAAAGAGCATGCTTGCAACGACTGCATCCTTATCCCTACAATGCGTTCCACGCAAATACCCACAACTTTCTTCAAAGCCAAAGATAAATTCTCTTTTGCCCGTATCGTCAAGTTGTTTGATTTTTTCGCCTATAAACTTAAAGCCAACAGGCGTTTCAATAAGTTCAACGCCATAATCGTCTGCAATAAGTTTTGCAAGCGAAGTGGAAACAAAACTCTTAACAACAAAGCCTTTTTTGGTTATGTTTTTACTTTCACTTAACCTTTTAAGCACGTAATCTAAAAGCAACACGCCCGTTTGGTTGCCTGAAAGGGCAACGAATTCGCCCTTATCGTTTCTTACTGCAACGCCAAGCCTATCACAGTCAGGGTCAGTGCCAAACACCACGTCTGCCCCCTTAAAGTCGGCAAGTTTTATGCCCAAAGCAAGCGTTTCTTTTACTTCTGGGTTAGGCACCTTTACCGTGCTAAACTCTGTGTCTTTAACAGTTTGTTCTGGTACAAGGGTCGCCAAAATTCCAAGTTTTTTTAAGATGGTTGTGACAGGAATATAGCCACTTCCGTGAACAGGCGTATAAACCAACTTAATGTTTTTGCCTATTTTTTTAACCGCTTGCTTTGATAAGCAAAGTTTTTTTATGGTTTTATAATATTTTTTATCTATCTTTTTGCTTACGACTTTGATAAGTTTTGTTTTACTTTCATCACACAAAATTTTATCGCTTAAAGCATCGCCAATTTGGTCGATAAACTTAACCACTTCTTTGGTGCTTTCAACTGACATTTGTGCACCGTCACTGCCATAAACTTTATAGCCGTTATATTCTTTTGGGTTATGGCTTGCCGTTATCATAACGCCTGCAACAGCCTTCATCTCCCTAACCGCAAAAGAGAGCATTGGAACAGGGTGCACTTCTCTAAACAAATGTGCGGTAATGCCGTTAGAAACAAGCACCAACGCCGTTGCATAAGCAAAATCATAAGAGCAACGCCTTGTGTCGTATGAAATAACAACGCCACTTTTAATAGCGTCTTTACCCAAAGTCTTTATGTATTCAGCAAGACCTTGCGTTGCTTTTTTAACAACGTGAACGTTCATCATGTTAGTTCCAAGCCCAATAATGCCACGCATTCCCGCCGTGCCGAACTCTAACTCTTTGCCAAACCTATATTCTATTTCCTTTTCATTTTCGGCAATAGATTTTAACTCTTTTATCTCTTTTTCGTTTAGTTTTCCACTATTAAGCCAAGAATTGTATAAGGCTTTATACATAACGCTCCCCCAAACAAGTAAACATTATTATTCTTATATTCTAATAATACAATTATACAAATATTTAAATTTTATGTCAAAGATTTTCGTTTTTGTTATCCTTATATTTTGCTAATTTTAAGCATAAAATTTTTTTCGATAAATTTTTTAAAAAACAATTTGCAAACAGTTGACAATAAAAGCACATTTTGTTATAATTCATAGGCATTGTTTGTAGAAAAAGGGTTGCGGGTGTAGTTCAATGGTAGAATTCCAGCCTTCCAAGCTGGCTGCGTGGGTCCGATTCCCATCACCCGCTCCAAACAAAAAATCAAGGGCTTTAGTTATGCACCTGTAGCTCAGTTGGATAGAGCATCGGCCTTCTAAGCCGAGGGTCAGGGGTTCGAATCCCTTCAGGCGCACCATAATGGCGGGTGTAGCTCAGTTG
>CAJGDO010000011.1 GCA_904502225.1 uncultured Clostridia bacterium | reverse complement strand
TAAAAGTGATATGCAAGGTGTTGCGTTATATTTTGACTTGCTGTCAAAGTTATATTATATTTGCCATAACTTACCCAAAGGGTAAATATCACTTTGCGACAGCAAAATTTCACTGCTTTTAGCAATATAACTTGCCGATAGACAAATATAACTAGTGCGTAAGTAATAATTCCTATTACTAACGCACTAAAATGCACCGTTTTAGTTTTATATTTTATTTACATTATTGCTTGAACAAGTGATTTTATTGCCAAAATAAGCAAGATTATCGCACCCACGTAATCAGCGTATTTACCGAACATACAGCCAAGTTTTTTGCCAAGGATAAGGGCAAGTGAAACGATTATAAAGGTGGTTATAACGATAATTGCAACGGCAATATAAGGCGAGAAAGAAAGGTTTATAAAGGTCAAGCCAACCACAAGAGCATCAATACTTGTTGAAATTGCTTGTACAATCAAAATTGGGTAAGTTAAGATTGCCCTTTTTTGCTTTTCTTGATTTTCTTTGGCTTGTTGAAGGGTGCAAACGCACTCTTTTTCGTGCTTAAAAATATCAATAAAGATTTTTGCCGATAAAACAAAGAAGATTGCACTTGATAGATAGCCTGCAATGCTTTGAATAGCCGAAGAAAGAAGGTTTGCAATAAGCATTCCGATAAGAGGCATAAGCCCTTGGAAAAAAGCAAAAGCGATAGGCATTGCCCACTCTTTCTTTTTTGTAAGAGTGCATTTATATACCGAGCAGTTTGAAATTGTGATAGCAGATGCATCCATAGAAAGAGCAACTGCGATTAAGAAAATATCATAGTAATTCATAAAAAACCTTTTGAGTAGTATATAAAATTATATTGATTTTGTCAACGAAAATATGATATTATATAATAAAGAGGAAAAATGATAAAAATTACGCCTGAATGGGATGAGGTTTTAGAGCAAGAATTTTCTTCAGAGAACTACTTAAAGTTAAGGGAATTCTTAAAAGAAGAATATTCAACAAGAACCATTTATCCATCAATGTTTGATATTTTTAATAGTATGAAAATGACCGCCTTTAAGGACGTTAAGGTGGTGCTTTTAGGTCAAGACCCATACCACAACCAAGGTCAAGCGATGGGGCTATCGTTTTCGGTGCCAAAAGGTGTTGACAAACCGCCTTCGCTTGTCAATATGTTCAAAGAATTAAAAAGCGAACTTGGTATAGAGATAAACAAGAGTGGCGACCTTACGGGTTGGGCAAAACAAGGCGTGCTTTTACTCAACACCGTTTTAACTGTTAGAGAGCATCAAGCAAATTCGCATAAGGGTAAGGGTTGGGAACAGTTTACCGACAGTATAATAAAAAAGATTTCCGACTTAAAAAGTGGCGTTGTGTTTTTGCTTTGGGGTGCAAACGCAAGAAGCAAAAAAACGCTTATTGATGGTCAAAAGCATTTAATTTTAGAGTGTGCACACCCAAGTCCGCTTTCAGCATATAACGGCTTTTTTGGGTCGGGGCACTTTAAGATAACTAACGAATATCTAATTAAGATAGGAAAAAGTCCTATCGATTGGGGTGCATTATGAAATATATTGTAATTTTAGGGGACGGCATGGCAGATTATCGCCAAAGTTTTTTGGGCGATAAAACACCGCTTATGCTAGCGAATAAACCGTTTATAGATAACCTTGCGAAAAAGAGCGAAGTGGGGCTAGTGAGAACTGTGCCTTGTTCTTTAAAACCAGGTAGCGACGTTGCAAACTTGTCCGTTTTGGGCTATAATCCTGAAGAGTGTTATTCTGGTCGCTCGCCATTAGAGGCTGCGTCAATCGGCATTGAACTTAAAGACACCGATATAACGGCAAGGGCAAATTTAGTCACCCTTTCAGACGAACAAAATTATCAAGATAAAACTATGATTGATTATAGTGCTGGGGAAATTTCAACGGCAGAGGCTGGCGAACTTATCGAATATCTTGCAAAGCATCTAAACAATGAAAAATATTCTTTGTTTAAGGGCATAAGTTATAGGCACTGTTTGGTTATTGATAAGGGCAGTTTGGCAGGCGATTTAACGCCCCCGCACGACATTACCAAAAAGCCTATTAAAAACCACTTGCCAAATTCAGAACAAGGCAAGGAACTTTTAGAGTTGATGGTTAAGTCTTACGACTTGCTTAAAGACCACCCTGTTAATATTAAGCGTGTTAAGGAAGGCAAAAACCCAGCCAACTCGCTTTGGTTCTGGGGGGACGGCACAAAACCAAACCTTGAAAGATTTTATAACAAGTTTTCTAAAAATGGCGGTATCATTTCTGCGGTTGACCTTCTTAAAGGCATAGGTAAACTTGCCGATATGAAAGTTATTGAAGTTGAAGGTGCAACGGGTAATTACGACACCAATTTTGACGGAAAGGCAAAGGCTTGCATAGAAAACCTTTTGGGCGGATTGGACTTTATTTACTTGCATATGGAAGCCCCTGATGAATGCGGGCATCACGGCGATGCAAAGAATAAAATTTATTCAATAGAGCAAATTGACAAAGTGGTTGAAACTATTGCAACGGGGCTTGAAAAAGCAAACGAGCAATATAAAATGTTAATTTTACCTGACCACCCAACGCCGTTGTCTATTATGACACACTGTTCCGACCCTGTACCATACTTGTTGTATGATAGCACAAACCAAGTTCAAGGCGTTAATTCTTATGATGAAGAACAGGCAAGTTCAACGGGCGTTTTCGTGGAAAAAGGCTATAAACTAATAGAAAAACTTTTTAACTAATAAAAGGCTTAACAAATTTAAGGGAAGAGCAAAAAACTGCTTTTCCCTTTTGTTTTTACAAAAAGTGCTAAAAAGGTAATGAGTGGCAAAAGGTCAAACAGTCATAAAGCAAAAAATTTTTTCATATAGATTTATAAATTGAGTGGAAAGGAGAATTTTTATGAACGAAAAAATGCAATACGCATCTATGCTTGAATTACCCGTTTGCACTTGCAACATTACCAGCAAACCTGTAAAAAAGAAAAGGTTAAGAAAAAGCAAAAAAGAAAACAAAGTTAGTGATGAGCAAATTAAGCAAGAAGTTTTGGATATGGTAAATGCCGAGCAAGAAAAAACCCAAATCCAAGAAGAAGAGTTGCTTGAAGAGGCCGTGCCAACAGAACTTGCCGTTGAGCAAGAAAACAGTTCCACGGTTTATCCTTATACGCCTAAAAAAGCCCACAAATTTAAGGTTTCAATCGTTGGCGTTCAACTTGTTATCATAGGTTTTTTAGTGGCGACCATACTTTTGACAAACGCCATTTATGCTGACAGTGGAATTAACGTTTTTTTGCGTGGGGTGTTCGGCACTGAAAGGGTGGAAGTGGATACTAGAACTCACCAAGAATTTTCGCCTATAATTTCAATGGGCGACAACTATGATATAACGCTAAACGACGGCGTTATCACTTATTCGGGTCAAGGCAGCGTATATTCACCTTGCGATGGTGTGGTTAGCGGTGTGATTGAAACTGAAAACGGCAAGTTTGAAATTGAAATTAAGCACAGCGAAAATTTTAAGACGGTTATTTCGGATATAGAGCGTCTATACGTTAGTTTGGGCGATAAAGTTTATAGAAAAATTCCCGTTGGCTATCTTCAAGCAGACGGGGCAACCATATGCTTTAAAAATGAAGTTGGTTCGATATTAGAAGATTACCATATAACCAACAACACGGTGGTATGGCAGGAATAAACCTTTCTGTTCACCCGCTTTTTTTCGTGCTTGGGTTTTTCTATGCACTTAAAGGCGAAATTCTAATTTTTATAATTTGCACGGCAACGGCAGTAATTCACGAGTTGGGGCATTCTTTCGTTTCTTCAAGTTTGGGGTATAGGCTAAACAAAATAACGCTTATGCCCTTTGGTGCAGTGGTTAGTGGAAATATCGAAGGCTTGAAGTTTAGCGACCAAATCAAGATTGCTTTGGCTGGCCCGTTTATAAACGTGGCGATAAGTTTGTTCTTTATTGCTCTTTGGTGGATTTATCCCGAGTGCTATGCTTATACCGACGTTATCGTAGGTTCAAACTTATCAATGGCGTTAATCAACCTTTTGCCAATCTATCCACTTGACGGGGGAAGAATAGTCTTTTCCTGCCTTGCAGACAAGTTGGGGTATAATAAAGCGTTCACCATTTGTAAAATTTTGGGCGGGGCGTTTTCCTTTTTGCTTTTGATGGGCTTTATCGGTTGCGTTATACAAGGCACGCTTAATTTTTCGCTTATGTTTTTTGCCCTTTTCGTGTGCTTTGGCACGTTTAGTAGGGAAAGGGAAAACAGATACGTAAAACTGTTTGAGTGCTGTTCGACTGAAAACTTAAAAAGGGGAATGATTGTCGTTCGTCACGCAGTAGACAAGGATATAACCATAAAACGGCTTTTAATGGTGCTTGATGAAAGGGCGATAAACGAAATAGAGGTTTTTGACGGCGACAAAAAAATCGCAATGTTAAATCAAAAACGCATAGAAGAAATTATAAAAAACGCCAATATTTACACAAAATTATCCCAAAGTTTATAAAATTTTGGGGCAAAAAGGCGGGGCATATCGCCTAGATATTGTGTGCAAAAAATTAAAAGAAACAAAATGTAGAAAAAGTGCAAAAAAAGGGCTTTTTTATTTAAAAACTTATAAAAAAAGGCTAAAACTGCTTGACATATTTATGTATATTTGGTAAAATCAATTAGCATCTCGTTTCGGGGTGTTAATTTTTTGATGTTCGGAAGGTGCATTATGGCAGCAAAAGGCGCAAGACAAAAGATAACTCTAGCTTGTACGGAGTGCAAACAGAGAAATTACGACACTTTTAAAAACAAAAAGAACGATACTGAAAGATTGGAAATGCAAAAATATTGCAAATTCTGCAAAAAGCATACCACTCATAAGGAAGCGAAGTAAGATTTCTTCTTCGCTAATTAGCCTTTTTAAAGGCTTAAATTAAGGGGCAAAGTCAATGAAAAAAGACAAGAAAGTTGCTGGCGATTTCGTTGAAGTTGAACAAGTCGTTAAGCAAAAAGAAGTAAAGAAAGAAAAGAAAAAAGACAAAAAACCAGGATTCTTTAAGAGAATGGGTGCAAAGGCCAAAGATATTTTTTCTGAATTGAAAAAGGTAAACTGGCCAACTTTTGCCAAGGTCGTTAAAAAGACCGGCATTGTGCTTGCTGTAGTTTTGGTATTTTTAGTCGTTATTTTCGCATTCGATTCTGCTTTACTTGAATTGTTAAAAGTAATTGCACCAAGGAGTAATGGTTAATTATGGCAGAACAAGCAAGATGGTATGTAATCCATACTTATTCAAGTTATGAGGCTATGGTTAAGGACAGCCTTGAAAAACTTATTGAAAACAACAATTTGCAAGAAAACATCTTCGAGATAAAGATTCCAACCGAAGAAACGCTTGAAGAAAAGGCAAACGGCAAGAAAAAGGTAGTTGAAAGAAAGAAATTCCCTTGCTACGTTTTCTTAAAGATGATTTACTCAAACGATATTTGGTATTTGGTGACCAACACTCGTGGTGTCACAGGTTTCGTTGGCCCACAAGGCAGACCGTTGCCACTTACCGATGAAGAAGTTTTGAGAATGGGTCTAGAAGAAGTTGCAGTTGAAATTGACTTTACTGTTGGTGACACTGTGCAAATCGTTTCAGGTCCGCTTGAATCATTTACCGGTGTGGTTATGAGCATTGTTGAAGGTCAACAAAAGGTTATGGTCAACGTTGAAATGTTCGGCAGAAAGACGGACGTTGAATTAAACTTCGTTCAAGTTAAAAAAGTAAACGTTGCACAATAACTATAAACATTATTATATATAGGCAAAATATATAACGAAAAAAACAGATACAATCGGTAGAAAACCGTTGTAATAAAAGTGGGAGTTGCGTTAAATTTTATTCACACTGACGCAACGACAGTACCACCAAATGGAGGAAACAATTATGGCAAAGAAAGTGACGGCAATCGTTAAATTACAACTTCCTGCAGGAAAGGCAACCCCAGGTCCACCAGTAGGTTCAACTTTAGGTCCTCACGGTATTAACATTCCAGGCTTCACCAAGGAATTCAACGCAAAGACGCAAGATCAAGCAGGTCTTATCATTCCTGTTGTAATGACAATTTATCAAGACCGTTCGTTTACGTTCATTTTGAAGACACCACCTGCACCAGTTCTTATTAAGAAAGCATGTGGTATCGAAAGTGCAAGTGCAACCCCAAACAAGAACAAGGTTGCAAAGATAACCAAGGCTCAAGTTGAAGAAATTGCAAAACTCAAGATGCCTGACCTTAACGCAAACACTTTAGAAAGTGCAATCAGCATGATTGCTGGCACAGCAAGAAGTATGGGCGTTGAAGTTATTGATTAAGAACAGAGAATAGTGGGAGGGCGAGTTCGTCCGAGTGTACCACGGGAGGTAAATTAAATGAAACACGGAAAAAAATATGTTGATAGTGTAAAAACTATTGAAGCAACAAAACTTTATGATGTAAATGAAGCCATTGATTTGGTTTTAAACACTGCAAAAGCAAAATTTGATGAAACTGTTGAATTGCACGTTCGTTTAGGCGTTGACCCAAAACAAGCAGACCAACAAGTTAGGGGCGTTTTAGTTCTTCCTAACGGAACAGGTAAAAACGTTAGAGTTTTAGTTCTTGCAAAGGGTGAAAAGGCAGACCAAGCAAAAGAAGCAGGTGCAGACTTTGTTGGTGCAGAAGAAATGATACAAAAAATCCAAAGTGAAAACTGGTTTGATTACGACGTTATTATCACTACCCCAGATATGATGGGTTTAGTTGGTCGTATCGGTAAGGTTTTAGGTCCAAAAGGTCTTATGCCAAACCCAAAATCAGGAACAGTCACTATGGACGTTGTTAAGGCAATCAAGGATACCAAAGCAGGTAAAGTTGAATATAGACTTGACAAAAACGCAATTATCCACTGTGCAATCGGTAAAAAGAGTTTTGGCAATCAAAAATTGCTTGAAAACTATGAAGCACTTATGGAAGCAATCGTTAAGGCAAAACCAGCAGCAGCAAAAGGTCAATACGTTAAGAGTGTTGCTCTTGCAAGCACAATGGGCCCTGGCGTAAAAATTAATGCTAAAATTTAGTTGACAATTAAAATTTTTAGTGTTATAATCTCAAAGTAAAAACTAAATAGCCCAAGACAGTAGGTGTTAACTTGCTTAAAAGCAGACCAACCGAGGCGAATATTTTGAAGGTTAATTATTTAGCCCTTGTATTCCATTCGGTCTGCAAGGGCTTTTTCATTAAATCAAGGAGGTAATAAGATGTCAGCAAGTAAAGAGGCAAGAATAGAATTATCAGGCGTTATCAAACAACAACTTCAAGACGCAAAGTCAGTTGTTTTTGTAAAGTTCAGTGGTCTTACCGTTGCAGAAGATACAGAACTTCGTCGTGAATTCAGAAAGAACAACGTTGAATACAAAGTGTACAAAAACACTCTTATTAAAAAGGCGTTTGAATCTTTAGGAGTTAGCGATTTTAACGATGATTTAAATGGTCCAACAGCAATTGCTTTCGGTTCAGATGAAACCGGTGCAGCAAAGGTTGTTTCAGATGCAGCAAAAAAATATCAAGATAAGATAGTTATTAAGAGTGCTTATTTTGAAGAAAAGAGATTGGATGCAAACGGCGTTAAAGCACTCGGTGCAATCCCATCAAAACAACAACTTTATGGTATGCTTGCAAGTGCATTACTTGGCGTTCCAAGAGCACTCGCTATCGCACTTAATCAAGTTGCAGAAAAAAATGCTTAATAGCAAAACATTAAATTAAAAAATTAACCCATTATTAGGAGGAAAGAAAAATGGCAGATATTCAAAAAATGTTAGAAGAAATTAAAGGTATGACAGTTTTAGAACTTAACGATTTAGTTAAAGCAATAGAAGAAGAATTTGGTGTAAGTGCTGCTGCATCTGTTGCAGTTGCTGCTGGTCCAGTTGAGGCTGCTCCTGCTGCTGAAGAAAAAACTGAATTCAAAGTAGTTCTTAAAGAAGTTGGTGGCAACAAAATCGGCGTTATCAAAGTTATTAAAGAAGTGACAGGTTTAGGCCTTGTTGAATCTAAAGCTCTTGCTGAAAACGGCAAAGTTATTAAAGAAAACGCTTCTAAAGAAGATGCTGACGCTATGATTGCTAAATTCAAAGAAGCTGGTGCTACTGCTGTTGCTGAATAATTTTAACAACAAAAACAAAAGCGAAAGTGGACTTAAAGGTTTTAAGTCCACTTTTAATTTTTATTATCAGATTTTTTAAATAAAACGCTCAAAACTTAATTTTAATATTTTGAAATAGTTTACTTTTATTGACAAAAGGCAAAAAAACAAGTAAAATATATCTATATAGTTATGATTTGGAGATTTATATGAACAAACTAAAAAGATTGTTTATCACAATGACCGCATTTATCATTGCTTGTGTGTGTATGCTTGGTTTAATGGCGTGCAGTAAAGAAGATATTGTGAAAGCAAAATTTAATATTGAAATTTACAACTATACGGACAGCGAAATGGATAGTTTTACGCTTGACGTTGACCTTTATAGACATTTAGCACCAAAAACTGTTAATGCTATTTCTAAATATATTAAAGACGGATATTATGACAACACCGTTTTTTATAAATTAGATGAACATAGCAAGCAATTTATGATTGGCGACTTAAAGTATGACCCAGAATTGCAAGAAAACGAAGGCTTTTATCTAAATGAAGAAATGCCAACCGTTGAAGGCGAGTTTAAGCACGGTGGTACAACCGGTTCAAACTTAAAACACAACAATGGCACGGTTGGGCTTTGGAGAACGTGGGCTGCACAAGACGTAAGTTATAATATGGGTAGAACAGGCACCGATTCAGGCAGGGCAACATTGTTTATGCCAACAGCAAGAATGCAAGCGTATGACGATTATTTCTGCGTTTTTGGTGTTTATGACGTTGAAGATACAGAAAATAAAAAAACCGTGCTTGCATTGACTTCTACTTTCAGTAATGAAAACTATAAAGAGTTCGTCATTTACTACACGAGAGAAGCGGACGGCAGTTTGGCTTTCCACTGTGTAAATGCAGATAATTTCTTTAAGGATGATATTGAGAATTTATATGAAGCAAAAGCAGGCTCTGCTGAACTTGCTTGCTATAATTACTACACCATACAAGTCCCAATGAACGCACAAGGACAAGTTGCTGCTTTAATTAAGAGTGCAAAAATAAAATAATCGACTAAAAGTGGTTTGGGATACCAAATCACTTTTTATTTAAAGGAAACAAATGAAAAAATACTTTGCAATAGTTTTAGTTATTCTTCCGCTACTTGCGGGCATATTCGGAATTTACGACTTTTTAGCCGACACGTCTATAAACAGAACAATGATGGGTTTAGGCTTAATTTTGGCAGGGCTAATTTGCTTTTTATATAAGTTTATTAAAAAGGAAAACGACCTTATAAACGCCGTTATCAACTTTTCGGTTGTTTTATGCGTGGCTTTAGCGTACGTTTTCTTATTAAGCAATTATACGGCAAGTGCAATTTTAATGGCAGTTGTGTGTGCGATAATAATTGTAAATAAAATTGTTGCTAAAACCTTTAATTTTAACACCGGCTTAATTGCTATTGCCATTATCGTGCCAACAATTTTAATACTTATTACTGCAGATTTTTATGGTTTTAGCAGTGTGCTTATTCAAATCTTAAACATTTTCTATATGTGCTTGGTTGGCGTTGTTTTAGCAATCTTTATAGAAAAAGCAGTAAAAAAATCAAGTGCGTCTAATTGGTTAGGTTTAAGTTTTGGCATAGTTTTTTATGCACTTAACTATATAATTGTCCTAAATAAATATTCAAATCTTTCAAGATATTATGGCTATGCAATAACGGCACTTTTCATCGTGGCAATCATACTTTGCCTATTATCAAACTTGTTAGAAAAAGAAGTGCAATTTAAAGAAGAAAATGCTAAAAAGCCATTGTTTATTAAATCGATAATTTCAGTTTTTGTTGCATCAATAATTTTATGCTCGTCTTTTTCAACCGTTATGGCAACCTATAATTTAGCAGGTCCAAAAATGAGCAAGGCACAATTTTTGCAAGCCGTTGGCAGTGATTTTGACTTGCCTATTATAGAAATTAACACTGAAAACAACCAATTACCAAAAACAAAAGAAGATTATTTGAACTGTTCTTTCTCAATCTCAAACTGTGAAAATGAAAATTACAATTTTTCAGTTTCTATGAAAGATAGCGTTGATGAAGAAAATTCGGTTGGAATAAGACTTCGTGGCAACAGCACAAAACTCTTAAAAAAGCAACCTTTTAGAATAAAGTTTGACAAAAAGCAATCGCTTTTAGGCTTAAAAAAGAATAAAAGTTGGGTATTGCTTGCAGACTATTTGGACCCATCATACATAAAGAATTACACGGCGTTTACCTTGGCAAACGAGTTTGATGAACTTGATTTTTCACCAACGCCAAACCACGTTGCACTAATTATCAACGGCGAGTTTAAGGGATTATACTTGCTCTGCGAACAAATTGATGAAAACAGCGGTAGGGTTGACGTTAAAAAGGATATATTAAGTGCAGATGAATATGCACTTTTATCAGAAAAAGATAAAGAAGATGCAATCAACATTGATGAAGCAACCGAATTTCCTTTCTTGGTGGAAATGGATAGGAATGCCCATTTAGAAGGTATAACGGGTGTTGATAACTTCAAGGTTAAAGACTTTTACCCTGTGGAAATCAAGTATCCTGAAAGCGATGAAAGGGGCAGAACAAAGACTAGCGATAAAGTTTACGACTATATTAACGAGTATATAAACGCAGTGTTCACAACTCTTAAAACGGGCGAAAGCGTTAGCGTAAGTTTTAGAAGTTCGCCTGTGTCTTTCACCGACTTGGTGGACGTGGATAGCCTTGTGGATTATTATTTGGTCAACGAAATAATGCACAACAGTGACAATGCTTGGGGTAGCATTTATTTGCATAAGGAAGAAGATGACAAGTTAAAGTTTGGGCCTGTTTGGGACTTTGACTGGTCAATGTCAAAAGTGTTTGACGGTGGCGACAGCATATCTGAAATTGAGTGTGCAAGCGAGTTGACCTTGCTAAAAAAATCAAAAATCTATCAAAAAGCCTTTAAGAACGAGCAAATTTATCAAGAATTGCAACAAAGGTTTAACGAGAAAAAGCAAGCCATTTTGAGTGTTGCAAAGAGTTTAAGTCAATATAAAAACAAGATTGAAAAAATTGCAAAGATAGATGCTAAAATGTGGCACGGCAAACAAAGTGGGTTGGAATTCGACTACGTTAGATTGTTCTTATTCGATAGATATGAATATTTAGATAGCGTTTATAATTTAACCTATCAAGAATTTGTTTCGCAAATGAATATTTAATATGAAAAGGTCAGTTATCTGACCTTTTTATATTGCAAATTTTTTTATTATTAAGTTCAAAAGTAAAATACTCGGTCTTATAAGTGTTTTGGCTTTGCTTATATAAAAGTGCAACCTCATCAAACTTTCTAAAACTCGGTGGTGGAAAAACGCCTATAAACTCGCCCAAATAATCTTTTAAGAAGTTGGCGTTTTCTTTAACGTTGTCACTTAAAAACTCATCGGTGACTTCGCCCAACATAAAATCTTCCAAAAACGCATACGGCAAAACCAATTCAGGCAGGTTAAGTGGGCTATAATCAGCATCTTTTTCAAGGCTTGTTGATGCTAAAACTAGCCTTTTTTCATTTAAATTCCAAGAACAAGTCAACTTGTGTTTAGCAATATCTAAAAACCTTTCAGTTGTCGTAAAGCCGTTCTCAAAGCAAAAATCAACCGCTTTTTTGGAAAAAACTTCTTTAATTTGATTTTGAATTAAAAAGCAAGTCAAATAATTTTGCTCGCCCAAAAAGTTTATTGCAAGCAACTGTTCGCCTTCTAACGTAAAGGGCAAAATTTGTGCGTTTTCACAACCAAACGGAAGAGTTTTTGCATAAAAATCGTTTGGCGTTTCAATGGAAAGTTTAAGCCCGTTATCATTAAAAACTGTGGCAACGGCAAAAGGAAATTTTTGCTGATTTATTATAGAAAACGGTGCAGATGCTTGCTCAACATCAAGGTTGATTGCATAGCCACCTTTTAAGTCGGTGACAATAACGTTTTCTGGCGGAAAGCAAAGAAAATTATTGTCAAGCATAAAAAATAAAGGTGGAGTTTTGGTGCAAAAAAAGCAAATTTCAACAAAGGGAGGGGTGGAAAAATCAAGAAAAAACTTTTTATATCCATCGCTAATTTTGCCGTTATAAACGCCGTTAATTTTTATTATTGCAGGTGTTTTTGAGAAAAAATAAAAAAACATATATAAATAAGTATGTATAATTTAACTTTATTATGTCAATAATCACACCATAAAATCAAGGAGATATGTTATGGAAAAGATTTATGGCTATAAAGAAAAGGACGTTTATGCACTTGCAGAGTTTATAAAAGAAAAGGGCGAAACTTCGCTATCAAACGTGTTTGAAAAGTTTGGTGCGTTGTATGGCAAAGCCAAAGGTACAGTTAGGAATTTATATTATGCCGTGGCGAAAAAGAGCAATTTAGACAAAGAGTTTTGCCAAAAATATTTGGGCGGAAAGCCAATAAAAATCAGCAAGATTGAAGAGTTTAGTAAGCAAGATGAAAAACAATTGATAAAAGATATACTTATAAAAAAGAACAAGGGCAAGTCTGTTCGCTCGATTATTATGGAAATGGCAAACGGCGATGCGAAAACAGCACTTCGCTATCAAAATAAGTATAGAAACGCAATAAAGAACAACCCAGAACTGATAAACGAAATAATTTTAGAGATAAACAGTCAAGGCGAAAAGGTGTCAATTGAAAATAATATGCACAAAAAAAGCATTGTTTCGGACGCACAGTTTAACAAACTTAAAAGCGAAATAGACTCTCTTGTTGAAAAAATTTCCAGCAAAATTAAAAAGGAAAACCAATACCTAAAAGAAAGGATAAACCGATTAGAAAACGAAAACTTAAAACTAATTTCTATTCTTTATGGAAGCCCAAACCCAACCGATGCACGCAAATTCTTTTCAGCACTAAAACCAAAAGAATTTATGCACTAAAAAACCTTGCCCGATTAAGAAAAACTTTCTTTTCGGGCTTTTATTTTGTTTGACTTTAAGCCATAATACGTATATAATATTAATTGCAACTGATTTGGTTGCAATTAAAGGGAAAAGAAAAATGAAGTTGTCGTCAAAAACGCATTACGGGTTGTTGGCTTGCTATATTTTAGCAAGGAATTATAAAGATAAATCGGTCAGTGCAAGTATGCTTGAAAAGTATATAGCGGTGTCTGGCAAGTATTTAGAGAAGATTTTAAGGATGCTCTCTAAAAGGAACATAATATTAGCCAGCCGTGGTGCAACGGGTGGATATTATCTTGCCCGTGAGCCAAAAGAAATAACCATTGGCGAGATTGTTAGGGCGTTAGAAGACGATATGGAAATTATAGAATGCGTTTCCAAGGACGGAAAGTGCAAGTGTTGCCCAACCAGCAACGTTTGGAAGAAATTATACGACGGGATAAACGGATTGCTTGATTCAATGACCTTGGAACAAATGGTTAAAGGTGAAGTGTAAAGGAGAAAAAATGGAAAAACCAATATATTTTGACCACGCAGCGACAACGCCGGTGTGCGAGCAAGCGTTAGAAAAAATGTTGCCTTATTTTAGTGAAGTTTTCGGCAACCCAAACAGCCAACACGCTTTTGGTAGAGAAAGTGCAAAGGCTGTGGACGAGGCAAGGGACACTATTGCAAAGATTATAAACTGTAAGAGTAGCGAATTATATTTTACCGCAGGTGGAACGGAAAGTGATAACTGGGCGTTAAGGGGTGTTGCAAACGCTTATAGAGAAAGGGGCAAGCACATTATAATCAGCCCTATTGAGCACGCAGCAATGCTTTCAACGGCAAAAGCACTCGCAAAAGACGGCTTTACAGTTGAATATATGAAAGTTGATGAAGAAGGTTTTGTCGATTTAGCACATTTAAAAAGTATTGTTAGGAAAGACACCATTTTCGTTGGTTGTATGCTTGCAAATAACGAAGTGGGAACTATCGAGCCTATTAAGGAAATTGCAGAGATTGCCCACTCTGTTGGTGCAGTTTGCTTTACCGATGCTGTCCAAGCCGCAGGCGTTTTAAAGATTGACGTTAAGGACTTGGGTGTTGACCTTATGAGTATGAGTTCGCATAAAATTTACGGGCCAAAAGGCGTTGGAGCATTATATATTAGAAACGGCGTGAAAGTTCAAAGCATTTTAACGGGCGGACACCAAGAAAGAATGAAGCGTGGCGGAACTACAAACGTTCCTGCAATCGTTGGGTTTAGCACGGCGTTTGAAATTGCCGAAAAAGAACTTGACCAAAACTTTAAGTACGTTTCATCTTTAAGAGACCACTTTATTGACAGAGTGCTTAACGAAGTTCCGTTTGTTAAACTTAACGGGCCAAGGCAAAACAGACTTCCTGCAAATGCGGACTTTTCGTTTAAGTTTATTGAAGGCGAATCAATTTTATTCAGCCTTGACCTAGCGGGAATTTGCGTTTCATCAGGCTCGGCTTGTTCGTCAGGTTCGTTAGAGCCATCACACGTTTTGTTGGCGTTGGGCTTGCCAGAAGAACTTGCACACGGTTCAATAAGGTTTTCGTTTGGTAAGCATAACACTATTGAACAAGTTGACTATGCAGTAGAAACTATTAAATCGGCGGTAAAAAGATTAAGAGAAATGTCGCCACTATTCAAAAGCGAAGGAGAAATTAAGTATGTATAACGAAAAGGTAATGCAAGCGTTCCAAAACCCAAAGAACGTTGGTGAAATTGAAAATGCAAGTGGTGTTGGCACTGTTGGAAACGCAAGTTGTGGCGATATAATGCAAATTTCATTAAAGATTGAAAACGATATTATCGTTGATGCAAAATTCAAAACGTTTGGTTGTGCGGCTGCAATCGCAACAAGTTCAACTGCAACCGATATGATTATCGGCATGACCATTGAAGAAGCCTTAAAAGTCACTAACAAAAAGGTTGTTGAATGTTTGGGCGGGCTTCCATCACAAAAAATCCACTGTTCAGTTTTGGCCGAAGAGGCAATTAAAAAGGCAATCGAAGATTACTTATCTAAAAAGCAAGCATAAAAGCGTATATATCGACAAAGTCTGCACATAATAACCTTAAAAGGGGGGAGTTATGGACGACAAATTTTTGTGCGGTGTAGTTCTCGGTATGATGGGTGGTGCTATTATTGCAACAAATTCAGCAAAGGCACGCCAAATGGTTAAAGATGGCCAAGAACAAGTTAAACAAAAGGTTGAAGATTTGACAAAATCTTCCAAGAAAAATAATCAAGAATAATTTAAAATGGCAGGGAATAAGGGCGTTTCCCATAGGGATTTTTTAGACAGTATAAAAGGATAGCAAAATTTTTGCTATCCTTTTTCTTTTTGCTTTGCAAAAACACACGACTTTGCTTGCAAAGTATAGTGTGCTATACTTAATTTGTGTCACTTAAAAATATTTTTTTAATGCTCTATGTTCTTCGTGCGAGATTTCACCATCTGCAGCACAAATGCATATTGCAAGAATTATAAAGGATACTCTTTCATCTTCGGGTAGGGCGTTTATGAATTTTTTGGTTAAATTAATATCGTCGTTGCTCATATTATAAAAGAAATTAAACATTTGCTCGAAACTCATATCAATATCAAGCACATCACAGATATAATCATATTCATCTTCACTCAGTTCATCGTCGGCACCAATTACTGCTCTTAATGAACCAAGTATTAAATTGTTTAACCTACTCTCACTAAAATTTGTAATTTCTTTAACATGTTTTTTTATTTTCTTTGCACAATTTTTGCCTGTAGAAACACGTTGATAATAACTTGCATTTAAAATTTGTTCATATATTTCATCAAAATCTGCCATTATAATTCTCCTTTTTATAAATAATATTTATCGTATAAGTTAGATCCAAAGACTTGTATCGTAGCCGTAGTCTTTAAGCTTATCTCTTATTTGGTGTGCAACTTTTGCCATTTCTTCCAAATAATTTTCTAAAATTTCCTTTGTTGCATAGCGCCAGATTATATCGCTTAATAAAACCATTCTTTCATTCCATCCTACGACATCCCAGCGAATTAGTTTTATTTCCATATTATCACAAATATATCGGCAACGACTAAAATATCCCTCATCGTAAGAACTATGATTGCCTAGATACATATTTATGGTTACCATTTCTGTCTTGTTGCAAATTATTTCAATTTCTTGCATGCTTGCATAATACGTTTTAGCATTTACAACTATTATTTCATGATCACCATAAAAATCCCAATCGTAGAGGTTACCAATTATTTCTCGCCAGCGACAATTTTTAGTTAAAAATTTTGTGCTTTCAAATTCCATATACCCACCTAAAACAAAAAAGTGCGCCTACCGAAGTAAACGCACAAAAACGCAGACTCCGATAGTCGCCAAACTAACTTTACGCAAAATGGTGTAACCACAGTAGCACAAGTAGAATCTGCATTTTATCAAATTCAATAATACTATTGTGGCAAAAATAGATATAATTATCCTTATAAAAAAGAAAATTACACCACTAATTGCGTTTATTAAGTTAGTTTGGCATATTTATTATAGCACATATAAAAAATTTTATCAAGCAGTTTTTGCGTAGATAAAAGAAAACTCGACTTATCAAAAGTCGAGTTTCGATTATTTTTTCTCTTTTAATGTTTTACACGAAGAAATTAGCATTTTTCGAATAACACCACAGTCATTATTAAGTTTTTTATATTGATTTTCTTCTAAATAGCCTGTTTCAAATAATAGTTCTAGCCAATATTCACTTTCAAAACATTCTTTCAGCGCTATTTCAAATTTAGAAATAAAGTCAGCCGTTCCTTGAGCATATTGTGCTTCGTGGATATTTGCACCAATACTTGTTCCAGAACGCAATAGTTGATTAGTTAATACACTTTCTTTGTTGTTAGACTTAATTTCTCTTGTAATAAAAACAATGTTTTTAGCAAACTCTTTTGCTTTTTCTCTTAAAATGCTTTCACTCATAAGTTAATTATAGCATAAATCAAGTTTTTAGTAAAGTGATATTGTTTGCATAGCAAACAGTTATATTTTTAGAGCAAGTCTAAAAGTTATATTTTGACTTACAGTCAAAGTTATATTAAATAAATCCTTAACTTGCCGTTAGGCAAATATCACTGCCGTAAGGCAATATAACTTGCGTAAGCAAATATAACAAATCCGTAAGGATTTATTTAGTTGTCGCTCTTCCCATAGGGAATAGCGACTAATCCCTGCCATTTTTATTTTTAAAATCATTGCATTATTTATAAAAAATATGTTATAATAAAAAAGTGGAAAGATTCTTATGTTTGGATATAGGCGATAAAAGAATAGGCGTTGCGGTTTCTGACCCGTTTAACACGTACTCTTTGCCGGTTGAAACCTATAACAGAAAAAACCTAAAAACCGATTTAGAGCATATTGCGTTTTTGGTTAAAGAAAAAGGTGCAACCGCACTTGTTTGTGGACTTCCTGTTAATTTTGATGGGACGGATTCTATACAAACTACAAGGGCAAAGTTTTTTATTGACAAACTTTCCGAACTTCTTAAAATTGAAATTTTTTCGGTGGACGAAAGGTGCACGTCAATTGAAGCCGAAGAAACTTTGATTTCACAAGGCAAAAGTAGGGAAGAGCGAAAACAATTTGTCGATAGTTTGGCGGCGGCCTCTATCTTGCAAGGATTTTTAAACGACAAAAATAGAAAGTTAAATAAAGGAGATTTATTATGAGCGATAAAGAAAAGAAATGCACTTGTGGTTGTGATGAACACACCCACGCTGAATGCGAATGTGAACACGAAGAATGTGATTGTGGTTGTGATGAACCAATTGAACTTATCACAGACGATGGCAAAAAACTCAAATTTTATTTTATTGGCACTATTGAATATAAGGGCAAAAATTATTCAGCATTTGAACCTGCTGAACAAATTGAAGGTATCGAAGATGACGATATGATTATTTTTGAACTTTCTGGTGACGATGAAGAAACTGCTGAACTTCTCCCTGTTGAAGACGAAGCAATTTTAGACGAAGTTTTCGAAGAGTTCTGCAGAATTTTAGAAGAAGACGAACTTGCTGATGAAGCAATGAGTTTAGAAACCGATAAATAGTAAAAACTAACAAAAAAGGAAAACCTAAAACGGTTTTCCTTTTTAATTTACACTATCTAATTTGTTATGATATAACAATAAATGAAAAATTATAACAAAGCAAAACTCTGGCAAAAAAAGGTGTTAAAAGTTTTCAAAAATATTATAAAAAAGTGTTAAAATCGCTTTACAAAAACTGTCGAATAATGTATATTATTAATGTCAAAAGGAACTGCCTTTTGGCATTAAAAATGCTCATCATTTTCCCCCTTATCATATATTATTCAGGAAGCAATAAACAACGTTTATTGCTTTTTGAATTTTAAAAGCAAATTAATCAATAAATGAAAAATTACAACATAAAACTTGCTTCCTTCTCATACGCTTCGCTACTGAGCACTAAGCCCATTATAAAAGTACGGCAAAGGCGTGCAGGAAGCAATAAACAACGTTTATTGCTTTTTGAATTTTTAAATGCTCTTATCCAAAAATTGTAAATTTTCAACACAAATAAGTGCTTAAAGTATAAACTTTTTAGTTTTAAATTAGAAAATTGATAAAAAACAGTTGACTTTAACAATTTAGCGTGCTAAAATGATAAAGCAATAAAAAGTTAAAATAAGGAAAATGTTATGGAAAATTTTGATATTAAAAATTTTGACGAGTTTTTTGAAGCCATTTTGAAATTAAAGGACAAGGAAGATTGCAGAAAGTTTTTTGAAGACGTTTGCACTATAAAAGAGTTGCAAGACGTTTCGCAAAGGTTAGAAGTTGCAAAACTTTTAAGCCAAGGCAAAAACTATCAAGAAATTTCAAAAGAGACGGGGGCAAGCACGGCGACCATAAGCAGAGTTAACAAGTGCTTGTTGTATGGCAAAAACGGATATCAAATAGTGCTTAAAAAGTAGTTGGTGGTGGAATATGAGTTTAGATTTAGTTTTAAGAGATGATGAAAGGGCAGTTTTTGCTTTAAGAGAACTTTATGGAAAGTATGGCTATGCTCAATATAAGATGAGCAAGTTTGAAGAATATGACCTTTATGCATTAAACAAAGAGTTTTTGGTTTCGGATAACGTTATAACCTTTACTGACACGGATGGAAAACTTATGGCGTTAAAGCCAGACGTCACATTATCCATTATCAAAAACGGAAAGGACGCTGAAAAGAGCGTGCAAAAGGTCTTTTATAACGAAAACGTTTACAGGGTTTCAAAAGGCACGAAAAATTTTAAAGAAATTATGCAAACGGGTTTAGAGTGCGTTGGCGATATTGACGATTATTCGATTACCGAAGTTATAATGCTTGCAGTTAAAAGTTTGCAAACGGTTTCAAATGATTACGTTTTAGACATTTCAAGCCTTGACATACTTAACGCTATATTTGATAAGGCAAGTCTTTCGCAAAGTTCAAAAAAGCAAATATTAAATTATCTTTCACAAAAGAACGTCAAGGGCGTTGAAAGCGTTTGTGATGAGCAAAAGGTTAGTGAAAATGATAAACTTTTGCTAACAAGTTTGGTTTCAACCTATGGCAAGCCAGAAAAGGTTAAAAACGCACTTTTATCTTTCTCGCTTGACGAGAACACCAAACAAGCAATCGATAAACTATTTAGCGTGATTGATTGTTTAAACCAACTTAACGTTGCCGATAAAATTAACGTGGACTTTTCAGTTGTAAACGACCTAAACTATTACAACGGCTTGGTGTTCAAGGGCTTTATAAGTGGAATTCCAACCAGCATTTTATCTGGCGGGCAATATGATAAACTTATGACAAAAATGAACAGAAGTGCGTGTGCAATTGGCTTTGCGATTTATCTTGATGAACTTTCAAAGTTAAACGAAAACAAAAAAGAGTTTGACGTGGACGTTGCTATCGAATATGGCAACGCAGATAAAAAGCAAGCACTAAAAATGGCTTATGAATTGGTTGAACAAGGCAACAGCGTTTTGTGTGAAAAGAAAATTCCTTGTTCTGTTCGCTATAAACAGATTATCAAGTTATAAAGGAGAAAACAAATGAGTTCTATTCTTAACGTGGCTTTGCCAAAAGGCAGGCTTGGCGAAAAGGTTTACGATATGTTTGAAAAGGCGGGGTTTCCTTGCCCATCAATAAAAGAAAACAACAGAAAACTTATTTTTGAAAACAAAGAAGTTGGGGTTAGGTATTTTTGGGTTAAGCCGTCTGACGTTGCAATTTACGTTGAGCGTGGTGCAGCCGACATAGGCGTTGCAGGAAAGGACATTTTGCTTGAATATAACCCAGAAGTTTATGAACTGCTTGACCTTGATATAGGCAAGTGCCATATGGCTGTTGCGGCAAAAGCAGATTTTGTTGACGATAGAAGCAAAACGCTTGTTGTTGCAACCAAGTTTGCCAACATTGCAAAATCTTATTATGCAAAGCGTGGCAGAGAGATTGACGTTATACACTTAAACGGCTCGATAGAGTTAGCACCAATTCTAAACCTTTCTGACGTTATCGTCGATATTGTTGAAACGGGTGCAACGCTAAAAGAAAACAAGTTAGAAGTGGTGGAAAAATTCTTGCCTATTTCTGCAAGGCTTATTGCAAACAAGGCAAACTTTAAGTTTAAGAGCGAGATTATAGAAAAAATCACAGCACAGTTAAAAGAGCAAACGGAGAAGAAAAATGATTAAAATTCTTAAAGATGGCGTAAATACGAGAGAGGAAATCTTTTGTGTGGTAGAGCCAAAAGTTGACGTGGAAAAAATTGTTGAAGATATTATTGAAAACGTTAAGGCAAATGGCGACAAAGCACTTTACGAATATGCATTAAAATTTGATAAAGCACAACTTAATGCCCTATTAGTCAGTAAGGAAGAAATCGAAAACGCAGTCAACAGTTGCGATAAGGAATTTTTATCAGTTTTAGAAAAGGCAAAACAAAATATTTATGCTTTTCACAAAAAACAATATAGAGAAGGCTTTGAAATTAGGCAAGAAAATGGTATAATTTTAGGGCAAAAGGTTATTCCTATCGAAAAGGTTGGGCTATACGTTCCGGGTGGCACAGCATCTTATCCGTCAACCGTTTTAATGGATGCAATCCCAGCAAAAATTGCAGGTTGCAAACAAGTGGTTATGGTCACGCCACCAGATAAAAATGGAAACATCAATCCTGCAATTTTAGCATCGGCTTTTGTTGCCGGCGTTGATAAAATTTATAAAGTGGGTGGGGCACAAGCAATCGCAGCACTTGCTTACGGAACAGAAAGTATCCCAAAGGTTGATAAGATTGTCGGCCCAGGCAACGCCTTTGTGGCAACGGCAAAAAAACAAGTGTTTGGCAAGGTTTCAATCGATATGATTGCAGGTCCAAGCGAAATTATGGTGGTTGCAGATAAAAACAGCAACGCAAAGTGGGTGGCGGCAGACCTATTATCCCAAGCCGAACACGATAAACTTGCATCGGCAGTTTTAATCACCGATAGCCAAGATTTGGCAAAGAACGTGCAAAAGGAAATTGAAGTTCAACTTGATAAATTGGATAGAAAAGAAATTGCCCGTGAATCAATCGACCAAAACGGAAAGATTATCATTGTTAAGGACATTGAAAGTGCAATAGAAATGGCAAACCAAATTGCACCAGAACACTTGGAACTTTGTTTAGATAACGCATATGAATATTTGTCAAAGATAACCAATGCTGGTTCGGTGTTTTTAGGCAGGTTTTGCCCAGAAGCACTTGGCGACTATATGGCAGGGCTTAACCACACACTTCCAACAAGTGGAACGGCAAGGTTTTCAAGCCCACTTTCAGTTGACGACTTTATAAAGAAAACACAATACGTTTATTATACAGAGCAAAACTTAAAAGAACTATATTTAAACGTAGATTATTTTGCTAAAAAGGAAGGATTATCAGCACACGCAAAAAGTGCAACCATAAGGTTTAGTGAAGATGAGTAGATTTTTGAACGAACGAATAAGTGGCTTAAAGCCATACGTTCCTGGCGAACAGCCAAAAGAAAGAGAGTATATAAAACTTAATACCAACGAATCGCCATATCCACCATCAAAGATGGGCATAGAGTTTGCAAATAGCGAGGCACAAATTGCTCAATTATACCCAGACCCAGACTGCAAGGAACTTACCGAGTTGGTGGCAAACGAGTTGGGCGTTAAAAAGAGCCAAGTTATTTTAACTAACGGTTCAGATGAAGTGCTTAACTTTGCGTTTATGGCGTATTGCGATAAAAACACGCCAGCCGTTTTTGCAGACATTACTTACGGTTTTTATAAAGTTTTTGCAGACGTGAACGGCATTGAAAGTAAAATTATTCCATTAAAAGAAGATTTTACTATTGACGTAAACGATTATATAAACCAAAACGGCACGGTGTTTATAGCAAACCCTAACGCACCGACGGGAATTCTTCTTTCGCTTGACCAAATTGAAAAGGTGGTTAAGTCAAACCCAAATCGCATTGTAGTAATTGACGAAGCGTATATAGACTTTGGCGGGCAAAGTGCGGTTAAACTTATAGATAAATACGATAATTTATTGATAACGCAAACTTTTTCTAAATCACGCTCGCTTGCTGGGGCAAGGCTTGGCTTTGGCGTTGCTAACGAAAATATTATTAGCGACCTTATGCGAATTAAATATTCAACCAATCCTTACAACGTCAATAGGCTTACGCTTGGGATAGGTAAAGGTGCAATTTTAGAAAAAGAGTATTTTAAGTCTAACTGTGAAAAGGTTATTAGAGATAGAGAATTTACAAAAAATGAACTTATTAAGTTGGGCTTTACCTTAACTAATTCATCGGCAAACTTCTTGTTTGCAAAGACCGATAAGATAGGCGGTAAAGAACTATACTTAAAACTTAAAGAAAAAGGCATTTTAGTTAGACATTTTGACGTGGATAGAATTAAAAATTACATAAGAATAAGCATAGGAAGTGCCGAACAAATGCAAAAATTTGTGTTGGCAGTAAAAGAAATTTTGGAGGAAATTTAAATGAGAAAGGCAGAGATAAAAAGAAAGACGGGTGAAACCAACGTCGTGTTAAGTTTAAACCTTGACGGAAACGGCAAAGCCGAAATTAAAACGGGTTGTGGCTTTTTAGACCATATGTTAACCCTTTTAGCAAAACACGGTATGTTTGATTTGACAGTTAAAGCAAAGGGCGACGTTGATGTTGATTATCACCACACCGTTGAAGATATTGGCATTTGTTTAGGTATGGCTTTTAAGGAAGCACTTAAAGACAAGGCTGGTATCGTTAGGTATGGCGACACTACTTTGCCTATGGACGAAGCACTTATCTTAACGGCAGTTGACCTTTCTGGCCGTGGCTTTTTTGTTCAAGACATAAATATTTCACAAAACAAGGTTGGCGATTTTGACACCGAACTTGTCCAAGAATTTTTGATTGCGTTTGCCTATAATGCAGGTGCAACCTTACACGTAAGGCAACTTTCAGGCACAAACGCACACCACATTATCGAAGGAATTTTCAAAAGCCTTGCAAGAACGCTTAAAAAGGCGGTTGCTATTGACCCAGCGTTAAATGGCAAAATTCCATCAAGCAAAGGGGTGCTTTAATGGTTGTAATTGTCGATTACGGCGTGGGCAACCTTTTCTCGCTTGTCAGTTCGTTTTCAGCAATCGGTCAAGAGGCAATAGCATCTGGCGACGCTGAAGTGATAAGAAAGGCGGACAAAATAATTCTTCCGGGTGTTGGTGCTTTTGAAGATGCATCAAAAAAACTTTTTGAAAGCGGGCTTAAAGAAGTTTTGATTGAGCAAGTTAAGTTGGGTAAGCCACTGCTTGGTATATGCCTTGGTATGCAAATGCTTTTTGAAAAGAGTTATGAATATGGCGAGCATAAGGGGTTGGGGCTTATTAAAGGCGAGATAAGACCTATTAAGGAAGTTATCCCGGCCGACCTAAAAATTCCACACATAGGTTGGAATGCTCTTAAGTTCAACAAAAACAGAGCAAAGAGCGAGTTGTTTAAGAATATAAACGACGGCGATTTTGTATATTTTGTCCACTCTTATTATGCAACCAACTGTGATGAAAGCGTTATTGCAACGGCAGAGTACGGTGCAGACTTAACGGCAAGCGTGCAAAGCGGTAAAGTATTTGGCTGTCAATTTCACCCAGAAAAAAGCGGAAAAGTTGGGCTTGAAATTTTAAGGGCGTTCTGCCAAATGGAGATTAAATAATATGAAACTTTTTCCCGCAATAGATTTGTTTGATGGTAAAGCCGTAAGGCTTTTTAAGGGCGAATATCAACAAATGACAGTGTATAGCGAAAACCCAACCGAGATTGCACTTGATTTTTATAATAAGGGTGCAAAATGTATGCACGTTGTAGATTTAGAGGGTGCAAAATCTGGTCAAACACCAAACATTGAAACTGTTAAAAGGTTAGTGAACGCAACTGATGCGTTTGTTGAAGTTGGCGGTGGGATTAGAAGCGAGCAGGTTGTTGAAAGATACTTAAACGCTGGCGTTAATAGGGTGATTTTAGGCACTTCTGCCGTGGAAAACCCTGAATTTTTGAAGAGTTGTATAAAAGAATTTGGCGATAAAATTGCCGTTGGCGTGGACATTAAAGACGGGTTTGTGGCTATTAAGGGCTGGACGGAAAAATCGGCTTATTCGGGCGTGGATTTTTGCAAAAAAATGCAAGATGAAGGTGTTAAAACCATAATTTGCACGGACATTAGTAAGGACGGGGCAATGCTTGGCACAAACCACGAGTTATATAAAAAATTGAAAAGTGAACTTTCTATAAACGTCATTGCGTCTGGTGGCGTTTCAAGTATTGAGGACGTTAAAAGGCTAAAAGAGATTGATATTTATGGTGCGATTATAGGCAAGGCTTATTACACGGGTGCAATCGATTTAGTTGAAGCGTTAAAGGTGGCAAGATGATTACTAAAAGGATTATTCCTTGTTTGGACGTTAAAAACGGAAGGGTGGTAAAGGGCGTTAATTTCAGCGGGTTATCGGACGTTTCTTCGCCTATCGAATTAGGCAAGTATTATAGCGATAACGGTGCTGATGAATTGGTTTTTTACGACATAACTGCATCAGCAGAAGGCAGAGAACTTTTTACCGATATTCTTAAAGAAGTGGCAAAAACTATATTTATTCCCTTAACCGTTGGCGGTGGCATAAACACCGTTGACGATTTTGATAGGGTGCTACACTGCGGGGCAGACAAGGTCAGCGTTAATTCAGGTGCTATTAAAAATCCAAATCTAATTTACGAAGCGGCAAAAAAATACGGCGACCAATGCGTTGTTTTATCGGTTGACGCTAAAAGGGTTGATAATAAGTTCAAAGTGTTTGCCAAAGGTGGCAGAGAAAACACGGGCATAGACCTAATTGAGTGGGTTAAGCGTGGCGTTAATAACGGTGCGGGCGAAATTGTGCTTAATTCGATTGATACTGACGGCGTTAAAGGCGGGTTTGATTTAGAAATGCTTTCAAAAGTTTGTGAAGTTGTTTCGGTGCCTGTCATTGCGTCTGGTGGTGCAGGAAAGATACAAGACTTTATAACCCTTTTTAACACCTTGCCAAAGGTTGACGCAGGGCTTGCCGCATCAATTTTCCACTTTGGGCAAGTAAAAATTAGCGATTTAAAAGAGCAATTATATAAAAACAATATACCTGTTAGATTATAAATAAAGGAAGAAAAAAATATGTTAGACATTGAAAAGATTAAGTTTGATGAAAAGGGCTTGGTGCCAGCAATAGTTGTTGACAATAAAACTAAAAAGGTTTTAACCCTTGCTTATATGAATAAAGAAAGCCTAAAAATCACAATGGAAAAGAAGTTGACCTGTTTTTATTCAAGGTCAAGAAAAGAATTGTGGCTTAAAGGCGAAACGAGTGGCAACTATCAACACGTTGTTTCAATCACTGCTGACTGTGATTACGATGCACTTGTTGTCGTGGTTGAAAAGGACGGGCCTGCTTGCCATTTGGGAACGGACAGTTGCTTTAACAACCGTGTTTATGAAAATGAAGAGTTAAAAGAGTTTTCTTACGAGGCACTTTTTGAACTTATTAAGGGCAGAAAGACTGACAAGAAAGAAGGTTCTTATACCACCTATCTATTTGAAAAAGGCTTGGATAAAATCTTAAAGAAAGTGGGCGAAGAATGTACCGAAGTTATTATCGCAGCAAAAGCACAAGACAAAAAAGAAACCATTTACGAGATTGCGGACCTTTGCTATCACACTTTGGTTTTAATGATAGAAGCAGGAATTTCGCTAGACGATATTTTCAGTGAACTTTCTTCACGCCACGTTATCGACCATAAAATTAAGCAGGAGAAAATGACAAAATGAGATTCTTAACTGATAAAAGTGAAGTTGAATTTCAAGATTTGCATATGCACACCACTTTTTGTGACGGCAAAGATACGCCAGAGCAAATGGTTTTAAGTGCCATTGAAAAGGGCTTAAAAGTGGTTGGAATAAGTTGCCACTCTTACACACATTTTACAAGCGAGTGTTGTGTGACGCCTGAAAACGAGTTGGTTTTTGTCCAAACGGTAAACGAGTTAAAGAAAAAGTATGCGGATAAAATAAAGGTGCTTGTCGGTATTGAAAAAGATTACTTTACAACGGCAAGTAAAGGTGAGTACGATTACGTTATAGGCTCGGTACATTACTATAAAAGGGGCGACAAATACAATTTTATTGATAGGTCTAAACCAGAGTTTCTCCGTTCTGTAAGAGAATTATTTAATGGCGATTATTATAGTGCAGTTGAAGAATATTATAAAACGATGGAAGACGTTGTGGAAAAAACCAACTGTGATATTATAGGGCATATCGACCTTGTGACAAAGTTTAACCAAGATTATAATTTGTTTGATGAAACTCACCCACGATACGTTAACGCTTATAAAAAGGCAATTGATAAACTTGTTAAGTATAACAAGCCTTTTGAAATTAACACAGGTGTTATTTCAAGGGGGTATAAGTTAGAGCCATACCCATCAAAGCAAATTTTAGAGTATATAAAGAGCAAAGGCGGATGGTTTGTTCTTTCAAGCGACAGCCACTCAAAAGAAAATATTGCTTATCAATACGATAAGTGGAAAGGGTTATTATAATCTATGGCAAATTGGTTAAACAGTGCTTTTTTTAATTTTGATAAAAGTGCATTTATTTTAATGAATAATCTTCAAAAGGTGGCGGGCAAATTTTTCTCGCCATTTTGCGAAGTCGTTTCCTTTTTTGGTGACGGCGGAATTTGTCTAATTATTTTGTCTATCATTTTAATTTTGATAAAAAAGACAAGAAAAATTGGCATTAGTATGCTTTTGGCAATCGGGGTTGGTGCATTGTTTACAAACGTAATTTTAAAAAACGTTGTGGCAAGAAACAGACCGTTTATCGAAAGTTCGCTTTATAACGCCTTTTGGATAGAGGCAGGGGCAAGTTCGGTCAGCGAATTTTCCTTCCCATCGGGGCATACCACCGTCGTTATGACAAGTATGACCGCACTGTTTTTATCAACCAATAAGAAAAAAAGTTGGCTGGCATATCTTTTCGTATTGCTAACCGGCTTTGCAAGGGTATATTTAATCGTGCATTATTTAACAGACGTTTTGGCGGGCTTATTAGTTGGCGGTGCATCGGGCGTAATCGGATATTATTTAAGCGTGGCACTAAATAACTATTTTGAAAAAAATGCGGACAAAAAAGCGTGCCAATTTATACTAAACGCCGATATTCTTAACTTAATAAAAAAGAAAAAAGATTAAAAAATATAGAAAAAAAGGATAACAACTTGTTATCCTTTTTTTAATAAACTACTTTTTATTTTCAAAAATTTCTTTAATTCGTTCTGCTGACAATTTCGCTGCAATTCCACTGCCATACCATTTAATATTGTCATCTAACGAAAATAAAGATGCCTTAAACCAACCACAACTTTTTTGTCCATACTTAAAGTTGACCACAGCGTTGCCACCCAAAGCACGAGTTTTTTCATATAGTTGCTCTTTTACACAATTAATAGTTTTATCTTGCTGACCAAATGAAAAAGTTTTCTTATATTCAATTTCACCTAAAAGTTGTGCATTTGCTTCAAAGCCTTCAACAAAAACCATGTCTTTGTATGTAGAAATGTAAGCCATAATTATTCATCCCTTTCTAAAATAATAATTGCTTCTTCTCTTGCCCCGCCTAAAAGTCCAGGAATTTCAGCAGTAAACGCTGCTTTTACAGACCAACCTTGTTGAGCATAACTATTAATAGCATCTTCTAATTTTGCAGGGTCAAATTTGCCACTAAACCATTTGTCTTTTTGAGATAAAACTTTGTACTGTTTCATAATTGTCCTCCAATGTATAATAATATAATTAATTATAATACGCGTTTCGCGTATTGTCAACGCATTTTGCGTACTTTTTGCTAAATTAGTACATATGGATAATGTTTTTAATAAAAGATTAAAAGAAGTAAGGGCGATAAATAAATTAAATCAAAAACAAGTGGCAGAGAAACTAAAAATATCAGTCACGTGTTATGCGGGGTATGAACAAGGGTATCGTCAGCCAGACATAAAGACGTTGAAAAAGATTTGTTTATTGTATGATGTTTCGGCGGATTATTTGTTGGGTTTAGAAGACTAGTTTTTAGGGCAAAAAAGGGCATAAATTGTCGAAACAAAGCATAAAATTTATTATTCTAATTTAGGGGGGGGAATAATAAATTGTGCGAGGATATAAAGGCAAGGATTATTGAAGAGGCAAGGTATATAATATCAACGGGTGCAACGGTTAGACAAACGGCGGTCAACTTTCATTTTAGCAAGTCCACCGTGCATAAAGACGTTGCAGAAAGGTTAAAAGAAATAGATTTATTGCTTTATAAACAAGTTAAAAAGGTGCTTGACGTTAATTTAAGCGAACGTCATATCCGCGGTGGCGAGGCAACCAAAAGAAAATACCAATTAAAAAAAGAATTTATAAAAAAATAAGCCGTTATTATTGACAAAACGGTTAAAAGCAATTATACTTTAAATGTAAAATACCTAAACTAAAAGGTGCGCCTGATAGCGAAGGGGAAAAGATTAAGGAATTTGCAAGGCAAACGCCTTGTTTAAACATTTTCCTCCCTTTTGCTGTGCGAAAGGGAGTTTTTCATTGTATTAGGCTGTTTTAAAAGGAGAAAGAATATGAAAAAATTTTTTACAGCAATTTTAAGTATGATTTTATGCGTATTGGCAGTGTTCGGCAGTGCTTGTTCAGATAAAAAAGAAAGCGGTTATTCTTTTATGGTGCCAGACGGGGCACCGGCACTTGCCGTTTCAAAACTTATTTATGATAAGGATAATTTAGGAACAGCAAAAACCATTAAATATAGTGTAATTCAATCAACACAAGTGCAACCTAATTTATCAAGCGGAAAGCCAGATTTTATAGTTGCACCTGTAAACCTTGCAAGCAAATTATATAAAGCAAATTCAAACGACTACGTTATGGTTGCTGTTATAACGCACGGAAACTTTTATATTTTAAGCACAACCGAAATTTCGGTTAGCGACTTAAAAGGCAAGCAAGTTGCCGTGCCAAACCAAGGTGCAGTTCCTGATTGGACATTTAAAATGGTTTTAGAAAAACATAATATTTCCTATACGGATGGTGCTGATAAGGTAAATATTAATTTTCAAAATAATGGCTCAATAATAGTTCAATTAATTATGAGTGGAAGCGAAACAATCGGGCTTGTTCCAGAACCAGCGGCAAGTGCTTTAGAAGCCAACTATTTTAACAAAACGGGCAAAAACCTTTATAGGTTGGACCTCCAAGAACTTTATGATAGCGAGACAAAGGCATACCCACAAGCAGTTTTAATGGTTAAAAAGAGCGTTATATCTGCAAATCCTGATATTGTTAGCACACTACAAAACAAAATTACTGCAAGTGTAAGTTGGCTAAACCAAAACGTGACGGTTGCCGTTGATACGATAAACGATAACGGTGGAAGCACGCTAAACGCCAACACTTTAACTGCAAACGCTATTAGTGGATGCAAAATGTATTGGGAAGATGCCCAAAGTTCAAAAACTTCGGTTAAAAATTATATAAATAAAATTGTCGAAATTGATAATAAAAAAGCGAGTGCCGTAAGCGATGATTTCTTTTACTTGGCACAATAAAAAGTAATATAAAAAATGAAAAAGATAAACAAAACTCTTAACTTAATATTGCCATTAATAACCATAGGGTTTTTGCTAATAGTTTGGGCGTTTGTTGCCAAAGCCGAAAACAACGAATACGTTGTTCCAACGGTTGAAAAAACTATGCAAGAACTTGTTAAGTTGTTTGGCGAAAAAAAGTTTTACATTGCACTAAATTCTACCTTAATTCGCAGTGTAATTGCCTTTTTATTGTCTTTTTTCATATCGTTTGTGCTTGCTTATTGTGCAAGCAAAAAAGTTTGGGCGGAAAAACTTATTTTGCCAATTATAAGCATAACCAGAACACTTCCAACAATCGCAATAGCGTGGCTGTTGCTCTTTTGGTCGGGTGATGGTAATGTTGCAGCCGTTCTTATAACAATGCTTGTTGTTTTGCCAACTTCTTACACTCAAATTAAAAGTGCGTTGGACGGCGTTAATAAAAGGTCGATAGAAGCAGGCAAAGTGGACGGGGCAGGCTTATCAAACTTGTTTTTTAGGATAGAACTTCCACAAATTATGCCAGACGTTTATAGCGTTATAGGCAGTGGACTTGCTCTTAACCTTAAACTTATGGTGGCAGCAGAAGTTATAACGGCAACCATAAAGTCGATTGGCAATATGATAAACTTGTCATCGCCATTTGAAGTTGCAAGAACGATTGGATTGTCCATAGTTGTGTTAGCCTTGGGGTTAATAATTGAATTTTTGTTCAGTATGCTTGCAAGAAAGGCAGGAAAGTGGCGAGAATAAAAGCAAAACTGATAAAATAAAAACTAAAAAGGAAAGAAAAGTATTTCTTTTCTTTTTTTCTTTTTTTAAAAGTGCTTTTGTATTGACAAAGTCAATTACCTTTGATAAAATAATATTTAAGTTAAATTTTAGAAAAAATTAAAGGAAAAGTATGCCGAGATATAAAATTGCAGACATAGTTTTCAGTGTAGAACTAAACTATAACTACACCAAAATTTTGTGCAAAGAATATGAATACTTTGGGCAAGAGCAAGATGCTTTTACTTGCAAACCGACAATGCAAGATATATTAGCCGAAAAACAAAAAATGCCCGATTATCCAGAGCCTTTTTTAGAAGGTTTGGTGGTGTTTAGAAAACTTTGCGACTATGCGTTGGAAAATGCGGACGGCATAATTTTTCATTGCAGTGCAATTATGGTTGATAACGAAGCGTACTTGTTCACTGCACCATCAGGCACGGGCAAATCAACACACGCAAGGCTTTGGCGAGAACTTTTGGGTGATAAAGCCGTTATGATAAACGACGATAAACCTATTATAAGAAAGGTTGACGGGGAATTTTACGTTTACGGCACGCCTTGGCAAGGCAAGCACGAGTTAGGCACAAACCAAAGGGCAAAGATAAAAGCAATTTGCAAAATTCACCAAGCAAAAGAAAACCAAATTAAGCCGATTGGCAGTGGGGAAATGATTTTGACCATATTAAATCAAACCGTTCGCCCAACAGATGAGAAAAAGTTTGATAAACTTTTAGTGTTGCTTGACGGGTTGTTAAAGAGCGTTAAGACTTATTCGCTTGGTTGCAACATCTCGAAAGAGGCGGCAGAACTTTCATTTAACACTATGAAAAGGGGATAAAATGAAGATTAAAGAAGGATTTATTTTAAGAGAAGTGGCTGGAAACTTTATCGTTGTTGCCGTTGGCGAAGCAGTTAAGACTTATAACGGGCTTATCACGCTTAACGAAACCAGTGCGTTTTTATGGAACAAACTAATTAAAGGTGCAACCGAGGACGAGTTGGTTGATGCACTTTTAAGTGAATATGAGGTTGAAAAGGACGTTGCTATTAAAGGCGTAAAATCGTTTATCAATAGACTTGTGGAGGCAAAGGTGGTTATTTAACCAGCAAAAGTTTACTATGGAAAAAAAGGGATTTGACAACGCAAAATATTTAGAAATGCAGTCTGCAAAGATTTTAGAGCGAATTAATATGTTCGGTGGTAAACTCTACCTTGAATTTGGTGGAAAACTTTTTGATGACCACCACGCTTCAAGAGTTTTGCCGGGCTTTGAACCAGACAGCAAAATTAAAATGCTTTCTCAATTAAAAGACCAAGCCGAAATTTTAATCGTTATCAATGCAGGCGATATTGAAAAGAACAAGCAACGCAGTGATTTAGGTATTACTTACGACGTGGACGTTTTAAGGCTTATCGATATTTTCAAGAACAATGATTTTTACGTTGGAAGCGTTGTTTTAACCAAGTTTACCTATCAACCAAGTGCAATCGCTTTCCAAAAACGCCTTGAAATGCGTGGTATAAAAGTTTACCGCCATTTCCCTATTGAAGGCTACCCATCAGAAGTTGAAAAAATCGTTAGCGATGAGGGGTATGGTAAAAATGAATACGTTATTACCACCCGCCCACTTGTCGTCGTCACAGCACCTGGCCCAGGCAGTGGAAAAATGGCGACCTGCTTATCACAACTTTACCACGAAAACAAGCGTGGTATTAAGGCTGGCTATGCAAAGTATGAAACATTCCCCGTATGGAACTTGCCATTAAACCACCCTGTTAATATTGCATACGAAGCGGCAACGGCTGACCTTAACGATATGAATATGATTGACCCTTTCCATTTAGAAGCGTATGGCGAAATGTCTGTCAACTATAATAGAGACGTGGAAATTTTCCCTGTGCTTTCAGCAATGCTTGAAAAGGTTTTGGGCAAAAGCCCTTATAAATCGCCAACCGATATG
This sequence comes from uncultured Clostridia bacterium, assembly GCA_904502225.1. Lineage (GTDB taxonomy): Bacteria > Bacillota > Clostridia > Christensenellales > Borkfalkiaceae > UBA1259. The sequence goes on along the minus strand of CAJGDO010000011.1, from coordinate 7,078 downwards.
GGCGTTAATATGGCGGGATACTGCATTGTTGATAAAGACGTTGTATTTAATGCATCAAAGCAAGAAGTTATTAGAAGGTATTATTCAGCACTTTTAGATGTAAGAAAGGGTGTTATCGGCAAGGAAACCATTTCTAAAATAGAAGTGCTTATGCAAAAACTTCTTATCACTATAAACGATAGAGCAGTTGTAAAACAAGCACTTGATAAGGCAAGTTTAACGGGTGCACCAGCCTGTGCGTTGCAACTTCCAAACGGCAAGATTGTGACGGGTAAGACGGGTAAACTTATGGGTGCAAGTTCGGCAGTGTTGCTTAACGCATTAAAGGTGCTTGCGGGTATTGACGATAATTTAGACATAATTTCATCAAAGGTTTTAGAGCCTATCCAAACCTTAAAAGTAAAACATATGGGTTCGGCAAACCCAAGACTTCACACTGATGAAGTTTTGCTTTCACTTGCGATTAGTGCAGCAACCGACAGCGTTGCTAAAAAGGCAATGGAACAAATTTCTAACCTTAAAGGAAGCGAATTCCATTCATCTGTAGTATTATCGCACGTTGATAAAAAGACGCTTAAAAAACTTGGCATCAATATCACAAGCGAGCCATATAGAGAGAGCGAAGTTTGTGCATTAGAACAAAAAAATTAAAAGATAAAAGGGACTGAAAATCAGTCCCTTTTTTAATGTTTATTTAGTTGGAACAAAGTGTTCAAAAATAATGTTTTTAGCAAACGGCTTAACCTTTTTAGCACATTCGCAATCAGTTATCGTCCAAGTTATAACGGGAAGTTTTTTAATTTTATGCTTTTTTAACGGCAAATCTTCAAACGAATAACTTATAAAATCCGGCTTAATCAAAAAGTTCAAAAGCATATTTGAAACAATTTTTCTCTTTATAAACGGCAATTCTTTTGAGTGTGTTTTCGTGCCTAAAATTCCACGGATAAAGTTTGGTGCAAGTTTTTTAACACGCTTAATGTATAAGGGATTAAAAGATTGAATTGCAAACTCGCCCTTATAAGACTTTAACCTTTCAACCACCCTGTCAACGTAAGTTTTATCAGGCTGGTCTTTTAACTCGATTAAAAGTGGCACTTTGCCATCGACCACTTCTAAAACTTGGTCAAAGGTGGGGATACTTTCGTTTGAGCCAATAAGTTTTGTTGATAAAAGTTCTTGCGAAGACTTTTCAAAAATTAAGCCCTTTTTTCCCGTCATACGCTCTAAAGTTTGGTCGTGAAAAGAAAACAACACGCCATCACAAGAACTGTATAAATCTATTTCGATAGGAAAGCCGTTATTAACAGCGTTTTTATAAGCAGAAAGCGAATTTTCCACAATGTCGCCGCCCCAAAGCCCCCTATGAGCAATCGGTTTATTTAAAAGCCAATAATCACCACTTAATCTCACAATATCACCTTTTTAATTTACTTGCAAAAAAACTGTAATTAGTATATACTATTTATCGGATATTATATAGTAAAAGGAAAATTATGTCAATCAATAAAGAAAATATAAGAAACTTTTGTATAGTGGCACACATTGACCACGGCAAATCAACGCTTGCGGACAGGCTTATGGAAAAGACTGGTCAGGTTTCAGAGCGTGATATGGAAGAGCAACTTTTGGACTCTATGGATTTAGAAAAGGAAAGGGGCATCACCATAAAACTTACGCCTGTTAGAATGTTCTATAAAGCCAAGGACGGAAAGGAATATATCTTTAACCTAATCGACACCCCAGGCCACGTTGACTTTACTTATGAAGTTTCACGCTCGTTAAAGGCGTGCGAAGGTGCAATTTTAATTGTTGATGCAACACAAGGCGTGCAAGCCCAAACACTTGCAAACGCTTACCTTGCAATAGACAATGATTTAGAGATTATGCCTGTAATTAACAAAATGGATTTGGCGTCTGCAAATCCAGAAAAGGTTGCAGGCGAAATAGAAGATATTTTGGGCATAGAAGCCTTTGACGCACCAAGAATTTCTGCTAAAAGCGGGCTTAACGTTGAGGACGTTTTAGAACAAATCGTTAAAAAGGTCCCAGCACCAAAGGGTGATGACAACGCACCATTGAAAGCACTTATTTTTGATAGTTATTACGATAACTTTAAAGGCGTTATATGTTTTGTTAGAATAGTTGACGGCACGGTTAAGGTTGGCGACAGAATAAAAACCTTTATGTCGGACAAGCAGTTTGACGTGACCGAAGTTGGCGTTTTCTCACCAAAAATGCAACAAAAAGATATTCTTACGGCAGGCGAAGTTGGATATATTGCAGCAAGCATTAAAAGTATTGAAGACACAGCGGTTGGCGACACGATTACAAGCGTTTCTAACCCTGCAAAAGAACCGCTTGCGGGCTATAAAAAAGCACTTCCTATGGTGTTCTCGGGGGTGTTCCCACTTGACGGCAGTAAGTTTAACGACCTTAAAGACGCACTTTTAAAATTAAAACTTAACGATGCGGCACTTTCGATTGAGCCTGATAACTCGGCAGCACTTGGCTTTGGGTTTAGGTGTGGCTTTTTAGGGCTACTTCATATGGACGTTATCCAAGAGCGAATTGAAAGGGAATTTGACTTGCAAATTATAACCACTGCACCGTCAGTTTCGTATAAAGTTTTTAAGACGGACGGTCAACAACTTGTGGTTGAAAACCCAACCCACCTTCCACCAATAACCGAAATTGAGTATATGGAAGAGCCTGTTATTAACGCAAGTATCTTTACCCCACCTGAATATGTTGGGCCAATTATGGAACTTTGCCAACATAAGCGTGGCGTTTATAAAGATATGGTATATTTGGATAAGACAAGGGTTCAACTTAAATACACCTTGCCACTAAACGAAATTATTTACGACTTTTTTGACAGTTTGAAATCTCGCACCAAAGGCTATGCATCTTTTGACTATGAAATTGCAGGCTACCAAAAGAGCGATTTGGTAAAACTAGATATGCTCTTAAACGGCGATATTTGTGACGCACTTTCAATTATTGTGCATAAGGATAAGGCTTACGAGCGTGGCAGACAGATTGCTGAAAAACTTAAAGACGTTATCCCACGCCAAATGTTTGAAATTCCTATTCAAGCAGCAGTTGGCGGAAAGATTATAGCAAGGGAAACGGTTAAAGCGTTCAGAAAGGACGTTTTGGCAAAATGCTATGGCGGTGACGTGACAAGAAAGAAAAAACTTTTAGAAAAGCAAAAAGAAGGCAAGAAGAAAATGCGTTCAATAGGAACGGTTGAAATTCCAAGTGAAGCATTTATCTCAATATTAAAAACCGATAACGATAGGTAATGATAGGTAGAAAATGAGTGGACTTTATATTCACGTGCCATTTTGCAAACAAAAATGCACGTATTGTGATTTTGCATCTTTCCCAAAAGAAATAGGCAAAGCCGAAAGTTATTTTGCTTGCCTTTACCGTGAAATTGAAGGCAGAAGCAAGCAATACCCAAAAACTATTTTAGACACCGTATATATAGGTGGTGGCACGCCATCGGTTGTTGATTCAAAGTTTATCGTTGGTGCAATAAGGCAGGTTAAAAAATGCTTTACCTTAAAAAAGGACGCTGAAATAACCATTGAATTAAACCCAGGCACGGTTGATGCACAAAAGATAAAAGATTATTTAAGCGTTGGTATAAACCGTTTTTCAATCGGCTTGCAAACGGGGTTTGATGACCAACTTAAAAAACTAAACAGAATTCACACCGCGAAAGACTTTTTGCTAACCACAAACCTACTTAAAGGTCAAAATATCAGTGCCGATATTTTGATTGGTTTAAGCGGTCAAACCATAGAACAGGTTAAAAAGACCGTTGATTTAGCAATTGCTGGTGGTGTAAGTCACCTTTCAGTGTACGCACTAACGCCAGAAGTCGGCACACCGATTTACACCGATTATCTTAATGGCGAATTGCTTTGCGATGATGAAGTTGCAGATATTTACGACGCAATCGTAAACTATCTAAAAGAAAAAGGCTTTTATAGGTACGAAGTTTCTAACTTTGCCCGTGATGGTTTTTATTCTCGCCACAACCTAAACTATTGGAAAAGGGGCGAATATATCGGGGTTGGCGTTTCGGCAAGTTCGTTTATGGAAAACAGGCGTTTTACCAACACTTTTAAGATTGATGAGTATATGAACGCCATAATCTATAACAAAAACCCAGAAATTTCAAGCGATTTAATTGAAGGTGACGACGCAAAGTTTGAATTTATTATGCTTGGGCTTAGAACTGCAAAAGGCATAAGCATATCAGAGTTTAACAAAACCTTTTCAGCCGATTTTATGGCAGAATATAAAACCGTTTTATCAAAAAAATCAAAATATTTGGACTTAAATGGCGACAATCTAAAAATTAAAGATGAATATTTATACGTTCAAAACGATATAATACTTGCTTTTATAAAAGATTAAAACAAAAAAACACGCTCTAATAAAAGGGCGTGTTTTCTTTTCTACAAAAAATAATTAAAAACCAAAAAAAATTACTTAAAACGGTTTCTTTTCCGTGATAGACTTTTTCTTACAAGGAAAAAGTGATGACCGTTTATATCGAATACGTTATTATCGACAACTTGATAATCGACTTTTTGATACTGAAAGCCACGTTTTCACTAACCAAACTTGATTATGGAAAACGCAGGCTTTTTATTTGTGCTTTTTTGGGTGCAATAATCGCTTTGATTTACCCACTTTTACAAATTAACCAAGTTATTTTAACGCTTGTTAAGATTTTAAGTGGGTTGTTAATACTTTTGCTTGCAAACGATTATAAAAGAAAAAAAACTTTTTACGTAAACGCCATAGTGTTTTTTAGTTTGGTCTTTTTAACAGGCGGGGCAGTGACGGGGATTTATAATATTTTCAATATTCCTTTAAGCACCGAGATAAGCGTTGCACTTGTGTTTTTGCACGTTTACCTAATAATAAAAGGCTTGGGCGAAGTGATAACCTTTTTTTATAAAAAGAAAGAAATAATATCCTTTTTATATAAAGTTGAACTAAAAGTTTTTAACAACAGCGTGCTCTCAACAGGTTTTTTAGACACGGGGAACGGCGTTTACTATAATAATGAACCAGTTATATTCGCAAGCCATAATTTTGCAAAAAAAGTTTTAGGGGATAACCTTATAAAAGCAAAATTTAACAAAATTCTTATCACAACGGCAACGGGCGAAAATGAAAATTTGTCCTTTACGATAGACGAGTTGATATTATATAAAGGGGACAAGGAGCATATATTTAAAAATATACGGGTGTGTATCGCAAAAATAAAAAACAGTGATTACGATATAATTTTGCACCCAGTATTGATAAAGGAGGGGTATGAAAGCCAAGATACAAAAACTTCTAAAAAAGTTTGCTAAAATATTTTCTATTAGCGAAAACGTGTTGCATTTTATAGGCAGTGGTGAAGTGTTGCCTATGCCGTTTACGGCCGAGCAAGAAAACGAGATGCTTGAAAAACTCTGTTCTGGCGAAAAGGATATAAAGGACAAACTTATAGAGCATAACCTTCGGCTTGTCGTTTACATAGCAAGAAGATTTGAAAACACGGGCGTTGATTTAGACGATTTGGTGTCGGTTGGCACGATTGGGCTTATAAAAGCCGTCAACTCGTTTGACGCTAACAAAAACATAAAACTTGCAACTTACGCCTCTCGATGTATCGAAAACGAAATTTTAATGCATTTGCGTCGCACGGTCAAACTAAAAAGCGAAGTGTCGTTTGAAGAACCGCTCAACACCGATTGGGAGGGCAACGAACTTATGCTTTCAGACGTGATGGGGACTGACGGCGACATAGTTTATAAAAAAATTGAAAACGGTGTGGAAAACGAACTTTTAGGGCTTGCTTTAACAAAACTTAATAGTAAAGAACAGCAAATTATGAAATTAAGGTATGGGCTTTCGGGCGAAGAAGAAAAAACGCAAAAAGAAGTTGCCGATATGCTTGGGATATCGCAAAGTTATATTTCTCGGCTTGAAAAAAAGATAATTTCACGCCTTCAAAAAGAGTTTTCTAAAATGGTATAATCAAAATCAAAAAAGGGAAAAAGTTTAATGGCGAAACTTAATTCCCTTTTTTTATTTGTTAAATTTCTAAAATTTAAAATAATGTAAAAAAGGGGTTAAAATAATTGACTTAACCCTTTTTTCAATATATAATATATAAGACGAAATTTGGATAAATTTTGGAAAAAACAATAAAAAATTATAAAAATTATATTATTTGGAGGACATTATTATGTCAAAAGTAACAAAAGTTGCAATTAACGGTTTCGGTCGTATCGGCCGTCTCGCATTCAGACAAATGTTTGGTGCAGAAGGATATGAAGTTGTTGCTATCAACGACTTAACCAGCCCAAAGATGCTTGCTCATCTTTTAAAGTATGACACAATGCAAGGCAGATTTGAACACTGTGTTGAAGCAACCGAAAACTCAATCATCGTTGATGGAAAAGAAATCACTATCTATGCAAAAGCAAACGCTAGCGAACTTCCATGGGGCGAACTTGACGTTGACGTTGTTTTAGAATGTACAGGTTTCTATACAAGCAAAGCAAAGGCACAAGCACACATCGATGCTGGTGCTAAAAACGTTGTTATCTCTGCTCCAGCAGGCAACGACCTTCCAACAATCGTTTACAACGTAAACCACAAAACTTTAACTAAAGATGACCACATCATCTCTGCTGCATCTTGCACAACAAACTGTCTTGCTCCAATGGCTAAAGCACTTAACGATTATGCACCAATCCAATCTGGTATCATGACAACTGTTCACGCTTACACTGGTGACCAAATGATTCTTGACGGTCCACAAAGAAAGGGTGACCTCCGTCGTTCAAGAGCAGGTGCTATGAACATCGTTCCAAACTCAACAGGTGCTGCAAAGGCTATCGGTCTTGTTATCCCAGAACTCAACGGCAAACTAATCGGTGCTGCTCAACGTGTTCCAACTGCAACTGGTTCAACCACAATTCTTATCGCAGTTGTTAAGGGTAAGGACGTGACTGTTGATGGTATCAACGCTGCTATGAAAGCACAAGCAACC
>CAJGDO010000010.1 GCA_904502225.1 uncultured Clostridia bacterium | reverse complement strand
TAGCGAAGTGCGGATTAGATAAACGCTGAAAGCATCTAAGCGTGAAACTAACCTCAAGATAAGATATCCCATAACATAAGTTAGTAAGACCACTTGAAGACAACAAGTTTGATAGGTCAGGGGTGTAAGCATAGTGATATGCTCAGCTAACTGATACTAATAGGTCGAGGGCTTGATCTCAAGAAATTGAGATGATTAGCGAATTAATTACAGAAACACCTAACTATACAATTTTGTCAGGAGCCAAAAAATTAATTACTATTAAAAAAATCTATGCAGTTGTCAATCTACCGTGTAAATAAATTGACGGGAAGATAAAAAAAGTGTACAATATGACTTGTACACGAAAAAAAGATATGTTCAAGGCAAAAGCCTTGTGTATATACCATTGCGGTGACGTTAGCGGTGAGGTCCCACCTGTTCTCATACCGAACACAGAAGTTAAGCTCACTAGCGCCGAAAATACTTTGCTGGCGACGGCACGGGAAGATAGGTTGTTGCTGCATCCATTAAAAAACTTTGGCTTTAAATTAAGCCAAACATTGCCCCTTAGCTCAGTAGGTAGAGCATGCGGCTGTTAACCGCAGTGTCGTCAGTTCGAGTCTGTCAGGGGCAGCCAAAAAGAAAAGAACACCTTTTGGTGTTCTTTTCTTTTTGCTTTCCTTTGGCAAGGCCCCTGACTGACTCGAACAAATAACTGTGTAGCAACAGCCACATTTATGCGGTCAGTTAACTGGCCGACACGTTAATAAAATAGTCCAGTGGACTATTTTTAGTCAAAGGCGGGCGAAAAATCTGCTCTTTTTCGCCCCGATAGTGTTGTCGATATTTAGTTGCGACATAGCCTAACGGCTGAATGGTTGTTGCTCTTTTTCGCCCCGATAGTGTCATCAAAAACAAAAAAACCGATAAAAATCGGTCTTTTTAATCTATTTCGCTAAAAAATTCATCAAAAGAAACGTCAAAAGCCTTAACAAGCGAAATTATATAACACGCTTTTGGCTCGTTAACGTTCCTTTCCCAATAATCTATGGCTTTTTGGCTAACACCAACAATTTTGCCTAACTGCATTTGCGATAAGCCTTTTTCAGTTCTTAATTCTTTGATTTTTTCCCCGATACTCATAATTAAATTATAGAAGAAAACTTCTTAAAATACTTGACTAAGAAGAAATCTTCTTGTATAATTATGTAAAAAAAGTGAGAGTCACTAAAAAACAAAGGAGAAACATAATGAAAATAAAAAGTAGGTCTAAGTTTGAATCAATATATTCTAAAGAGGAATTTATAAAAAAAATATTATTCAAATTTGCAAAAGAAGAAGATGTATCACCAGATTTGATCAAAGCTGAATTTGGAGAAGTTAAAATTATTGATAAAGAATTTTTCTACGTTTCAGGTGAAACCACTTGTGATTACACTTGTTCAATTGGATATAATAGAACTGAAACATACGTTGAAATGGAAACTAAGAGGGAAAAAGTTGGTGATACGTGGCGGGATGTAAGTAGACCAGTTAACAAAACTAGAACGGTTACGGACTGGCAACCATATAGTGGAACAGCAAATGGTAATTTTTTTACGATTGTAAATTCGGAAGGTAAGCGTGATCAAGAAGCGGAATTGTGTGAAAGTTTCTTTAAAAAAGTAGAAAATGGAGATCTTCCAGTGGATGGTGATTTAGATAATGTAGTAAAAGATGGCGCTACTAAAGAGCTGGAAGTTGGTGTGGAAACGCGTGCTATATTTTCCTTACCGGGTGATACTTATAAACAGTTTTTAGCAAATAACACAGTTGCAATTAAGGAGGCAATTTCTTTAATAATTCCTTATTATCAAGTAGCGTACACATATAAAGGCGATAAAAAAACATTAGAGTTTTGTTCTTGTGCTGATTTTAATATCTCTCTTTCGGATAATGAAAGAAAAAAATTAAATTATACACCATTAGATACTAAAAAAGCAGCTGAAGAAGAAAAAGATGTAAAAATATTAACGAAAATAAGGAATATTTCTTGGGTAGTGGGTATTGTATTGTCGGGATTACTTATGATGGTTCCTATGGTAGGTTTTTTGCTCAGTATTCTTGCTATTGCTGTTCCAATTAAATTTACGTTTAAGAGGTCAAAAAAATTTATTAGTGTAAAAAAAGAATTAGATGTTAGGGAGCAAAAGAAAAAAGAGAATATTATTAATGAAAGAAGAAAAGAAACTTTTGCAATTTTGAAAGAAGTTTATAAGGACAAAGGATTTGAAGAAATAACATTTGAAGAATTGTATAATTAAAAATGTGGTGGCAAGTACAGTACTTATAAATTTGATTCTTTATCGCGCGGTAGGATATGATATGATTTAGAAGAAAAAGCCTATAAAATAGTAGTTTATCGTGCTAGTAAAGAATTCATTAATGCGATTGCTCCTAAAATAAAGGAATTGTTTAGTATAACAGAAGCGGATATAGTACAATCGAACATAGAAAAATACTTTTTGTTCCACACACATACCCTAAAAACGAGATTTAGTCCCACACATACAAAAAGAAAAGAACACCAAAAGGTGTTCTTTTTCTTTTTGCTTGCTCTTGGCGAAAGACGAGAACTTGCATTCGTCCGTCATATGACGGGCAGCCATTAAAGTAAAGCATCCATAAAAATGGGTGTTTTTATTATTTGTTTTGCTTTGATTTTGCTAGCATTTTGAATGTTTCGATAAAGCAAAAATATTTTTTTAAAATTTTTTCATAAAATATATATACCCCCCTATTGACAATATACCCCGAGTGGGTATATTATAAGTTCGGAGGTTGGGTATGGAAAACTGTTGCAATAAAAAAACGAAGAGAAGTGCTGATGAGAAAAAACTTATTATAAATAGATTAAAAAGGATAGGTGGGCAAATAAATGGAATAACCAAAATGGTTGAAAATGATGCCTATTGCAATGACCTTTTAGTTCAATTAACGGCTGTTAAAAATTCCATAAAAAGCCTTTCATCGCACATTTTAGAAAACCATTTATATATGTGCGTTCCAAGAGAACTTGAAAACGGCGAATTAGACACAATTGATGAACTTATAAGTTTATTTAAAAGATTTAACCAATAAAAAAGGAGGTATTATTATGGAAAAAATCGTTCTTTGTGAAAAATGTGGTGCTATGGTTAAAGTATTAATCGAATGTACTTGCCCAAACTGTGGTATCAAATGTTGTGGCGAAGTTATGAAAGAAATTTCTGTTGAAGAAGCAGATAAACGTTTAGCAAACAAGTAAAAACTGCTTGTTAAAAAGCAAACCAAAATAATCAAAAAAACACTGATTTTTAGTCAGTGTTTTTTTGTTTTACATATCAAACAACTTGGAAAAATTTTATATTCGTGGTAAAATAGAAAAAAGGACTTTTTTGGAGAATTTTAGCCGTGAGCAAAATGCAAAACAAACAACTAAATAATGGCTCGATTGCAAACGACAAAACGGCTTTATTTGAAACAACGCCTGTTGTAAAAGCACTTTTAACTATGGCAATTCCAACCGTTGTTAGCCAGTTAATAACAATGATTTATAACCTTGCCGACACCTTTTTTATAGGCTTAACAGACGACCCATATAAGGTTGCAGCGGCAAGCGTTGTCAGTATTTTATTTTTTATTCTCACTTCGCTTGCGAACCTTTTTGGTGTTGGTGGGGGCAGTTTAATGAGCCGTTTGCTTGGCGAAAAAAAGCAATTGGACGCTAAAAGTGTTGGCGTTTTTAGCATATACGGGTCGCTTGTAATCGCAGTAATTTACTCACTATTATGTCTTTTGTTTACCGAGCCGTTAGCAAGGCTATTAGGGGCATCAAACAACACCATTGGCTATGCGTCAAGTTATCTATTTTGGGTGGTTGTAATTGGTGCTGTGCCAGCCACGCTTTCAATGACAATGTCATTTTTATTGCGTAGTGCAGGCTATTCAAAAGAGTCTGGAATCGGCCTTGCGATAGGCGGTGTTGCCAACATTATTTTAGACCCACTTTTTATGTTTGTGTTGTTAAAACCAGGCAACGAAGTGACGGGTGCCGCTCTTGCGACCTTGCTTTCAAACGTCATTTCGCTTTCGTATTTCCTTTTTGTTTATTATAGGTTGAGGGGTAAAACTATCCTTTCACTTTCGCCAAAATACATAAAAATTGAAAAGCGATATTTTATTGATATACTTGCGATTGGCTTGCCATCAGCCTTAACGGGAATGCTTGCAAACATTACGCATATTATAAAGAATAATTTGACGGCAGGCTATGGCGATATTGAAATGGCGGCATACGGAATAGTGCAGAAAGCCGATATGCTCCCACTCAACATTGGTATGGGGCTTTGCCAAGGCATGATGCCACTTGTTGCCTATAATTATGCATCCAAAAACTATTCAAGAATGAAGAGTTTTACCGTTGTTGCACAAGTGCTTGGAATGATTGTTGCAGGCGTTTGCATTTTGGCGTTTGAACTGTTTGCACCACAAATAACGTGGGTGTTTATCAGGGAAAAAACAACCATTGCTTACGGCACAAAATTTTTGAGGATTGCCTGCCTTGCAACGCCGTTTATGATTGCAAATTTCCAAAAAATTTATTGTCTTCAAGCCATGGGAAAGGGCAAAGAATCGCTTTTACTTGGCATACTTCGACAAGGGCTTATCGCTATCCCAACCATATTTATTATGAACCACTTTTTTGCCCTTACGGGCATTGTTTCAGCCCAACTTATTTCGGATGGAATAACCTTTATTTTCTCAACAATAATTTACCGCAACGTTTATAAAAAACTTATAAAAAACTTGAAAAATAGTGAAGATTTAGAACAAAACGCCAACTAAAAAGTGGGCGTTTTTACTTTTAGTATGGGCAAAAACTCACTTAATTTATCTTTTCATTAAAAAAGTTAAAAATGCCTTTACAAATGGCTTAATAAGTTGTATAATCAAAGTTGTATATTTTAGTTTTTATTTAAGGAGATATAGATATGAAATTAATTATCAAAGACAATTACGATTCAATGAGTGCTTGGGCTGCTGAACACATTGCAAGTGCAATTAATAACCACAAAGAAGACCGCCCATTCGTGCTCGGTTTGCCAACAGGTTCTTCTCCACTTGGCGTTTACAAAAAGTTGATTGAAATGAACAAGGCTGGCAAGGTGACCTTCAAAAACGTTGTGACGTTTAATATGGATGAATACGTTGGTTTACCAAGAGAACACGACCAAAGTTATTGGTACTTTATGCACGACAATTTCTTTAACCACATCGATATTCCTGCTGAAAACATCAATATTTTAGACGGTATGGCTAAAGATTTAGAAGCAGAATGCAAGCGTTATGAAGATAAGATTGCGTCTTACGGCGGAATTGACCTATTTATGGGTGGCAGTGGTGTTGACGGACACATTGCGTTTAACGAACCTTTCACTTCTTTAACTTCAAGAACAGGCGTTCGTGCTTTGACCGAAGACACTTTGATTGTAAACTCTCGTTTCTTTGATAACGACGTTAATAAAGTTCCAAAAACTGCTCTTTCTGTTGGTGTTGGCACGGTTTGTGATTCGAAACAAGTTATGCTTTTAATCAGCGGACATAACAAGGCACGTGCACTTCGCCATTGTGTTGAAGGCGGTGTTGACCACGCTTGGACAATAAGTGCTTTACAATTGCATAAGGACGGCATAATTGCTTGCGATGAAGCGGCTTGTGGCGAATTGAAAGTTGATACTTATAAGTACTTTAAGGAAATTTACAAAAACGAAAAATAATTAATTAAAAGCACTCTCACATTTAACGTGGGGTGCTTATTTTTTTATTAATTGCACCATAAATTTCAAACTTTTATAATAAAATTTTAGTTGAGTATAAGACGGTGCTAAATTTATGGGGAAATTATAACAAAACAGTGTTTTTTGTGCCAAAACAACCATAGTTTTAATAAATTTAGTATTGACATTAGACTTTTTAAGGTGTATAATATAAAAGGCGTATAATATATTAATATATTATAAAATTTCATGTAATCGAAATAACAACAATTTTGTTTGATTTTTTGAACTTAAAAATTACTGAAAAAAGAAGGAAAAAGTATGTATAAACATTTTCTTAAAAGATTTTTTGATTTATTTGTTTCGATTTTAGGCTTAATCATTTGTTTAGTACCAATGTTAATAGTTGCAGTATTAATCAAATTGGAATCTAAAGGTCCTGTTATATTTAAGCAACAACGTGTGGGAAAGGGCGGAAAAGTTTATTGGATGTATAAATTCCGTTCAATGTGTGTTGGAGCCGAACAACAAGAAGGTGGCGTTTACTGTGTTAAGGGCGATAAGCGTGTGACTAAAATTGGTCGTATTATTAGAGCGACAAGTATTGATGAATTGCCACAGTTTTGGAATATTATTAAAGGCGATATGTCGCTAATCGGTCCACGCCCAGTCTTAACTTATTATCCAAAGAAGTGGGAAGAATATACCGAAGAAGAATTAAAGCGTTTTGCCGTCCGCCCAGGCGTGACGGGGTGGGCAGCAGTTCACGGAAGAAAAACCAACACTGTTGAGGCCCGTTTTGAGTACGATAATTATTACGTGGACAATCTTTCTTTCGGGCTTGACCTTAAAATTTTCTTTATGACAATTAAGTCAGTTTTCACTAACGAAGGCAACGAAGATGACGGCTCTTCTGTGGTAAAGACGGAAAATGTTGAAAATAAAGAAGTTGAAACACAAGAAGCCGAGATAAAAAGCCAAGAGAACTAAAAACAAGTGGACTTTTACCAATTATCAAATTAAAAAAACAAAGGTGGTTAAAATGTATATTTTTATCAATTACTTGCGTGTGCTAGCAGCGATTTTGATAACAAATTCACACTATGGTCAAGTTTGGCCAGTTGCAAGTTTAGCAGCAGGTGGGTTGATTGGCAACATTTTGTTTTTTGCAATATCGGGTTTTTGTCTTTACCACATTAAAGAGAACTTTGTTAAATATTACTCTAAAAGAATTGTAAGAATTTATCCGTTGGTTATATTGTTTACCTTGTTTACTGTTTTGATAGGCGATTATGCTATCAATGGTTTTAACGACTTAATTAGGTTGTTTATATATCCAACAAATTATATATTTATTGTGTGGCTGATGATTGCTTACGTGCTTTTTTATATTGTTGCGTATCTTTCAAAAAAGTATGATAAGTTTTTGGAAACCACGTTTCTTGCTTTAATAGTCGTTTGGATTTTGGTTTATTTTGTTTTTGTAGAAAAAAATTATTATCACGTAGACAGCGTATACGAGCCGTTTATTTTCTTTTTGTATTTTATCAGTATGCTTATGGGTGCATTGTTTAGAAAGCATAAAGAAAAAATTAAAAAAGGCAATATTAAACGAGACTTCATTTTTCTTTTTATAAGTTTAGTTTTATATTTCGGCTCAAAAATTGCCTTTTCAAAAATTATTAAAATTGCACCTTTGCAAATCTTAAACCAATTTGCAATTTTGCTTGTGCTTTATTTTATTTTCAAAACAGCATTTATTTTGGAAGAAAGACTTAAAAAGTTTCCAAACAAACTCAATAAAACTATCTCATTTGTTTCAAATTTGACCTTGCATATATATGTGGTTCAGTTTATAGTTATAAGGAGATTGCAACATTTTGTTTTTCCAATCAATTTGTTGGTTGTGTCTGTTGGAATATTTGTCTTGGCAACGGTTGTGTATTATATAGAAAACCTTATTCGCAAAATTATTGTCGATTTAATAAGAAAACACAAAAAGGGGGATGGAAATGCAAAAAGTATTGATTAAGAAAACTGACTTAAACGTTTCGGCTTTATGTATGGGTGGCTGTCCTCTTGGCGGATATGGTTGGGGGAACACTCAAAGAGAAGATTTAATTAATGCTGTAAAGACTGCTGTTGATAATGGCATTAACTTTTTTGATACTGCTGACACTTATGGACTTGGTGAAAGTGAAAGAACGCTTGCAGAAGCGTTAGGTTTTCAAAGTAAAAAAGTGGTTATAACAACTAAATTTGGCGTTAGAGTTGAGAACGGAAAAACCACTTATGATAACTCACGAGAATATATTTTTAAGGCTGTTGAAGGAAGTTTAAAAAGATTAAATCGTGATTACATAGACTTATATCAAATTCATTATAGGGATGGAAAGACCCCGTTAGTTGAAGTTGCAAACACGTTAGAAGTTCTAAAACAACAAGGAAAGATTAGGTATTACGGATTATCTAATATTCACGAACAGGATGCTGTTGAACTAAAAGAGTTTAAGGATAACAACCCTTTTGTTTCCTTTCAAGACGAGTATAGTTTGGCGTGCAGAAAAAATGAAAAGGAAATGTTTGCTTTTCGTGATGATTTTAATATGACTCCATTTACTTGGGGAAGTTTAGGTCAAGGAATTTTAAGCGGAAAGTATGATAAAAATTGCAAGTTTGATGCAAACGACAGGCGTTCAAGGGATATATACGTTAATTTCCACGGCCAAAAATTATTAAAGAATTTAGAAATTGTTGAAGTATTAAAAGAAATTGCTGTTGAACAAGGCAAGGCCGTTTCGTCGATTGCAATTCGTTGGATATTAGATTATCTAAAAAATTCAGTGGTAATAGTTGGGGCAAAATCGCCAAAACAAGTGTTGCAAAACATAGAGGCTCTTGATTGGGTGCTTTCGCCAGAGCAAATAGATAGATTAGACCAAATTTCAAAGGAGTAAAGCAATGAATAGTGAACAATTGGCTTGGCTTATTAGACGCCATGGCGTTGAAATGACGCATATTTCACACGGAAGCCACATAGCATCAATTTTATCTGTGGCAGATATTGTTGCTGTGCTTTATAACGATGTTGCAAATATTTCGCCAGACAACTTAAAAGATGAAAACCGTGATAGAGTAATTTTAAGTAAGGGCCACGCAGGTGCATCTATTTATGCTGCCCTCGCTGAAAAAGGCTTTTTTGATAGAGAAGAACTCAAAACTCACTATGCTGATGGAAGCCGTTTATCAGGTCACGTCTCACATAAAGGCGTTCCTGGGGTGGAATTCTCAACAGGCTCGCTTGGTCACGGTGCTTGCGTTGGTGCGGGCATGGCACTTAATGCAAAAATAGAAAACAAGCCTTATTATACTTACGCTATAGTTGGTGACGGCGAATGTGACGAAGGCTCAATTTGGGAAATGGCACTTTTTGCTAAACAGTTTAAGTTAAACCAACTTGTTGTGGTTGTTGACCACAATAAAATGCAAAGTTTGGACTATTGTGAAAACACGCTCTCGCTTTCTCCGTTTGCAGATAAGTGGAAGGCGTTTGGTTGGAACGTGTTGGATATTGACGGGCACGACCACGACCAACTCCGTGAGGCGTTTAAGCAAGCAAAACAAAGCAAAGATAAACCAACAGTAATTATTGCCAACACCATAAAAGGTAAAGGCATTTCGTTTATGGAATTAGATATTTTATGGCACTATCGTTTCCCACACGAAGGGGAAGAATATGACGGTGCATTAAAAGAATTGCACTCAAATATGCCAAAGGGCGTTGTTGACCCTTACGAGGAGGGGAACAAATGAGAGATACTTTTGTAAAAACCTTGCTTGAAATTGCAAAGAAAGATAAAAACGTTTATATTATCACGGGCGACCTTGGTTTTGGTGTTCTTAAACCATTTTGGGATGAACTCCCTAACCAAATTATAAATGCTGGTATTGCCGAACAAAATATGACTTCAATTGCAGCAGGACTTGCTTTGCAAGGCAAAACTGTTTATACCTATTCAATAGGCAACTTTCCAACCTTGCGTTGTATAGAACAAATTAGAAACGACTGTGCTTATCACAATGCAAACGTTAAGGTGGTTTGTGTTGGTGGTGGGTTTGTTTACGGCTCTTTGGGTATGAGCCACCACGCAACAGAAGATATTGCAATGATGCGTTCACTTCCAGACGTCGCAGTGCTCGCTCCGGGCGACTTGGTGGAAGCAGAATGTGCAACCAAAGCAATTTATGAACATCAGGGCACTTGTTATTTGCGACTTGGCAGGGGCGGAGAAAGACGCATTCACGATAAACTAGAAAATTTTGCTATCGGCAAGGCTATTGAGATTGAAAAGGGAACAAACGTTGCAGTATTTTCAACAGGTGCAATCTTTGATGAAGTTTTTGATGCTTGTGAACACTTAAAACAGCAAGGCATAAAACCAACAATTTACACTTTCCCAACAGTTAAACCGATTGACAAGCAAGTGATTTTAGATTGTGCTAAAACTCATAAAGCGATTATAACTGTTGAAGAACACAACTTAAGCGGTGGCTTTGGTTCAGCCGTTGCAGAAGTTATGGCTGAAAGCGACGTAAAGGCAAAACTTGTTAGAGTTGCGTTAGATGATAGATATTCTTGCATTGTAGGTAGCCAAAAATATTTAAGACAGCAATATTCAATTGATTCAAAAGCAATTATTGAAAAGATAAAAGAGAATTGGTAAAATGAAAAAAGTTTTAGTTACTTCAACCGACATGATGATGCAATTTCTTGCTCCGCACGTTCAATTTTTGAGAGAAAAAGGTTATGACGTTGATGTCGCGTGTTCGGAAGTAGGGAATCGCTTTGAAGAAGTGCAAAAGTTGTTGGGGGAAGATAAGGTCTATAAAGTGCGTTTGCAACGAAATCCTGCAAAGCCAAGCAATTTGAAAGGCTTGTCGGATTTAAGGCAAATAATTAATAATGGCGGGTATGATTTGATTTGGACAAATGAGCCTGTTATGGGCATAATGACTCGTCTTGCAGCAAAAAAAGCGAGAAAGAAGGGCACAAAAGTCGTTTATATGACCCACGGCTATCACTTTTTTAAAGGCGGGCAATTCAAATATAAATTATTTTATCCAATTGAAAAATGGGCTTCTCGATATTGTGATGCAATTATAACAATTAATTGGGAAGACTATAATCTTTCAAAAAGAAAGTTCCATGCAAAGATTGTAGAGCATATTGATGGAATTGGCTTGGATACAAAGAAGTTTGGTGCAAGTATAGATGTCATTAAAAAGAGAGAAGAATTAGAAATCTCTAATGAAGCTTTTGTTGTTCTTTCAGTGGGCGAATTGAAGCCACATAAAAATCACAAGTCCGTGATTGAAGCAATAGGTCTTTTGAAAGAGCAAGACATTGTTTACTTGATTTGTGGCAAAGGCGAACTGTTAGAAAGTTTTAAAAATCGAGTTAACCAACTTGGAATAGAAGATAAAGTTAAGTTTTTGGGATATAGAAAAGACGTGCATGAAATTATGCAATGTGCCGACCTTTTTGCATTTCCTTCAAAAAGAGAAGGGTTAGGTCTAGCGTCTTTGGAAGCAATGGCGGCAGGTCTGCCAATTATAGGTGCTAGAACGAGGGGAATTGTAGATTACGTTGTTGACCAAGAGACAGGCTATTTGTGTGGTGTTGAAAATCCAAAAGATTATGCATCAGCGATTGAAAGACTTTATAAAGATGAAGACTTGCGTGCTAAAATTTCTGATACTTGCAAATTAAGGGCTTGTAAATATGATATTGAAAATATAAGAGAAAATATTTTGAAAATATTTAGAGATATTACAAAATGAGTAATTTGTAAACTGATTTAAAGTAAAGTTATGGTAGAAAATAATAAAAGGCAACCCAAAATTTTAATATTTACTATTGCATCGTGGAATAGTAAAGTTGGCGATAACACATGGGAAACATTAGTTTCCCAATATGATAGTGCAAATTTGGCCAACATTTTTTTACGAGAAGAAATACCAGATAGCACAGTTTGTTCTAAATATTTTTGCATTTCAGAAAATAGAGTATTAAAAAGCATTTTTAAAAGAAACATAAAAACTGGAAAAGAGATTAAGGCTATTCCAATATTGCAGGCACAAGAAAGCGAAGATTTAAAAGTTCATAGGCAGCGTTATTTAAATATGAAAAAGAAAAGAAGATATTCTATGTTGTTGGCACGTGAACTTTGTTGGAAATTAGGCAAATGGAAGACAAAAGAGTTAGATGATTTTTTAGATGAGTTTAAGCCTGATATTATATTACATGGTATGGACGGTTATATACATATAAATCGCATTGTTCGTTATGCAATTAAACGCACAGGGGCAAAGGCTATTGGATGTATTTGGGATGATACTTTTACATATAAACAATCTAAAAAATTTGGGCATAATTTATATAGGTTTTTTCAAAGAAAATCTTTAAAAAAACTTGCAAAAAAAACAAGTGAGTTTTTTGCAATTACACCTAAAACAAAACAAGAAGCAGATAAGTTTTTTGGGATTAATTGTACAATTTTGACTAAACCACTTAACACAATTCCAATTGCACAAAGTTATGAAAAGATAACTTTTCCTATTAAAATGCTTTATACTGGCAACTTATCTATTGGCAGAGATGTCTCGTTGAAAGATGTGTCGTTAGCCTTAAAAAAGGTTAATGCAAACGAGAAGAAAATAGTTTTAGACGTTTATACCCAAACTGTTTTGTCAGAGCAAATGCTAAATGAAATTGAAAATGAATTTTGTCATATTTATCCTCCAATTTCTCAACAAGATGTTTTACGAAAACAAAAAGAAGCGGACGTTTTGTTGTTTTTGGAAGATTTAAGTGATAAGGAGCTAATAGCAAGGCTATCTTTTTCCACAAAAATCACCGATTATTTTTCGGCAGGAAAATGTATATTAGCAATTGGCAATTATGATCTTGCTCCTATTCAATATTTTAAAGAAACTAAATCTGCAATAGTTGTTGATAAATTATCTGATATAGAATCGGGCTTACAAAAGTTGTTGGATATCAACATGTTAGAAGAAATTGCTATAAATGCAGTTAATTGTGGGCAAGAAAATCATAACGCTACACTAATTAACAATACGTTTAAAGGAGTAATTGACAAGGTTTATATAAAGGGGCAAAATGAGGGTTTTACAAATTAACGCTGTTTACGGTTTTAAAAGTACGGGTGTCATAGTAAAAGATATTGGCGAAACACTTTTAAATAATGGGCATCAAGCGTATTTTGCATATCAAAGCACCAATGAAAAGCCACAAAACAGTTTTTTGATAGGAAATAAACTTGATTGGAAGTTTCATGCATTTTATGCTCGTTTGTTTGGAAAACAGGCGTATGCAAGTAAGCGTGCAACCAAAAAGTTTTTAAAGTGGGTGGGTACAATTAAGCCTGACGTTGTACATTTGCATAATCTACACAGCAACTATATAAATTTGAATATGCTTTGTGATTATTTGCAAAAAAATAATATACCAACTGTTATAACCCTACACGATTGTTGGTTTTTTACAGGCAAATGCACTCATTATGCAAATGTAAAATGTCAGAAGTGGCAAGAAAATTGTGGGATTTGTCCACAAAATAAATGCGAGCAAAAAAGTTTGTTTTTTGATACAACTTCAAAAGTTTTAAAAGATAAAACGGAACACTTGTTAAAAATAAAAAATTTAACTCTTGTTGGGTGTGGCCAGTGGGTTGCAGAAGAAGTTAAGAAATCAAAGTTGAAATCAGCGAACATTGAAGTAGTTTATAATGGTGTTGATACTGAAATATTTACGCCACATCAAAGCAATATTCGTGAAGAATTTGGTATTCAAGCCGAAGATTTTTTGGTTTTAGGAATGGCAGATAAGTGGTATAGCCATCAAAATAGACAAGAAGTTGAAAAACTGTTTGAAAAGTTTAGAGAAAAAGTTAAGTTTATTATAATTGGTTGCAAAGAAAAACAAAAAGAATATTTTTCAAAGTTTGAAAATGTTAGGGCTGTTGGTTATATCAGCGATAGAAAAACATTGTCAGACGTTTATTGTGCGTCAGACGTTTTTGTAAACTTAACAAGGGCGGATACTTTACCGACAGTTAATATGGAAAGTATTTGTTGTGGGACACCCGTTATAACTTTTGATTGTTGCGGTAGCCCTGAATTGATAGATGAAGAAAGCGGTTTTGTTATTAAAGAAGGCGATGTGGATGGCTTGATAGATTGTGTTAGCAAGCTAATTAATAGTCCATTACAATTTGATGCGAATAAACAACAGCAAAAATTTGACAAAAAAAATTGTTATAAAAAATATTTAGATATTTATAAAAAAGTAAGAGAGAAAAAATAGATGATATATTATCTTATTGGAGCATTATTCCCACTTGTTGCGTGGGCAATAAACTATCACGCACAAAACAAATATCAACTCGATGGAGCGGAAAGCGTTAAACTAAAAAATCGTTTAACGATATTTGCCATTGTTCCAATGTTTTTAATCTTTGTGTTTAGATACAAGTATATTGGTGCAGATACTATCGGGTACGTTAGATTTTTTGAGCAAGATGTGAGAAAGTATTCTTTTTCGGAACTTTTAAATCAGGATTTGATGCGTGAAGAGATAGGATTTAGATTATATGTAAAAGTTGTTTCCCTTTTAACTAGCAATTACACAATTTATTTTTTAATAAACGCATTAATAATTTTTGGCACGTTATATCGTTTCGCAAAGGAACATACCGACAATCCATTTATTTTCTTTTTCTTATTTATGACGCTAGGCATGTATAGTTTCGTTGAAACGGGTTTACGCCAAACACTCGCTATGATGGTTTGCCTTTGGGCAGTAGATTTCATTAAGAATAGAAAGCCAATCAGATTTGTTTTATTAGTAATAATCGCACAATTTTTTCATAAATCAGCGTTGATTTTTTTAATAACCTATCCATTATCGTTAATCAAAAAATTTGATTGGATGTTTATCGTTTATGCAATTATTGCAGTTGTTTTGGCTGTGGGCTTTGGCGCTTTCCATGGTATGTTTAAGAGCCTATTAGGTTATGATGCGTATTATATTGATGCCACTGGTAATGGTGGAATATTTATGCTTTTAATATTTATATTCTTCACGTTTTCAACCTTTATGATACATGATAAGCCAAAAGAATTAAAAGAACAAAATTTAATTGTGCATCTTTCGTTTTTAACTGTTGTGTTTTGGATTTTGAGATTAATTTCTAGAAGTGCAGAAAGACCAGGGTATTATTTTAATTTTGGGTTATATATTTATTTTTCTCAAATGTTTAAATATGGCAAAGATGAATTATTTGGGTCAGTTAAGTGGCTGTTAATTATAGCCTGCTTGGTTCTTCTTATATATCGTAATTTGGGCGTAAGCTATTTATTCTTTTGGCAAGGGGCTTAAAAGGTATGAATGAAAAAATAAGCGTTATTATCCCAGCTTATAACGTTGAAAAATATGTAGTTGAATGTTTAGATTCTATACATAATCAAACTTATAAGAATATAGAAATTGTTGTTGTTGACGATGGGTCAACGGACAATACATTTAAAATAGTTGAGGATTATTCAAAAAACACAACTAATGTAAAACTTGCGTATCAGCAAAATGGCGGCGTTTGTGCTGCCAGAAATAAAGGACTTGATTTAGCTACTGGCGACTACATTATGTTTGTTGATGCAGA
The DNA here is from genome assembly GCA_904502225.1 of uncultured Clostridia bacterium. Lineage (GTDB taxonomy): Bacteria > Bacillota > Clostridia > Christensenellales > Borkfalkiaceae > UBA1259. Next base: position 31,167 of record CAJGDO010000010.1, on the reverse strand, counting down.
CGATTATCTTCCATTTGATGCTGTTGAAATTTTATATAAAGATTTGATTAATAATGATGCAGACATGGCAATTGGAAGGATGCTTTCTGATAAAGACGCTGATGATATAAGCAACACTTTACAAATTTGGCAAGGTAAAGAAGGCCTAGTTAACGGATTAAAAGATAATCCTGTGACGTATGGTTGTTGCAGTAAGTTGTACAAAAAATCTTTAATAGAAGATTTAAGATTTGAAGAAGGTAAAAAAGTGCACGAAGATGGCTATTTTGTATTTCTTGCATTTATAAAGTTGCCAACAATAGTAGTTAGAGACAAATGCACTTATATATATCGTTGCAATACTGAAAGTGCTTCACATGCTCCTTTTTCAGATAAATTTTTTGATGTGCTTTATTTCGAAGAGAAAAAAAGAAATGTAATAAAAGAAAAATTTCCTGAAATTATGGAAATGGCTTACAACAAGTTGGTAAAGGCACATTTAACAATGCTTCACTTATTTTGCAAAACAAAAGATAAAAAATATAAGAAAGATATAAAAAAGTCTATATGTACAGTAAGAAAATTTAGCAAATATTTTATACCAGCAATAAAGGGTGAGAAAAAGTTTTTCCTTATCGTAAAATTTGGTGGTTATTGGCTATATAGAAGACTATATTGGATTAAATATAAAAATCAAATGTGAGTAATGTATGAAAAAAAAGATTTTAATTGTATCAGACAGTTTAAATATGGGGGGCCTAGAAAAGTGTCTGATAAACTTGTGTGATAATTTGGATTACGATAAATATGAAGTTGATTTATATTTATTTAATGAAGGACGCACTTTGCTTAACAAACTAAATAAAAATATAAACTTGTTGGCTGATTCACCTTATTATAAAGACGTTTACAATTTATCAGTTGGTAAAAGCATTATAACACTTTTGAAAAAGAAAAAATTTAGCCTTGCTTTTTATCGTTTTATAAGATTTATTCGTATAAGATTTAAGGATAAAAAATATCGTAATATCGACTGGAAGATGATGCAAAAAACAATGCTTTCTATTGATAAAAAGTATGATATTGCTGTTGGCTTTGCAGAAGGGACTTCTTGTTATTATGTAGCAAACTGCGTAAATGCAGATGTCAAAATCGGTTGGATACATACTGATTTAAAAAAGACAAGACATAATTATAAATTAGATGCACAAAGTTTTAATTATTTTAGTCATATAGCAACTGTATCTCAAAACTCATTAAATTCACTAATAGAATTGTTCCCAACTTTTAAGGAAAAATTTGTTTGCATAAAATTACCTGGTTTGATGGATTACCAAAAAATAAACGAGTTGGCAAAAAAATCTAACTTAATGGACGAAGATAAGGAAAATATAAAAATTTTATCTGTTGGCAGACTGGTGGAATTAAAAGGTTTTCATTTATGTGTTGAGCCTTGTAGGCGTTTAATTGATGAAGGGTTTAAGATCAAGTGGTATATTGCGGGTGAAGGGGATTATCATCCATATTTACAAGACTTAATAAGTCAGTATAAACTAGAAGATAATTTTATTTTGTTAGGAAACTGCGGAAATCCTTATAGATATATGCGTTCAGCAGACATCTGTGTTCAACCATCAAGTTATGAAGGATTTAGTTTAGCAGTTTATGAAGAAAAATATTTTAATAAACCCGTTGTTGCAACTAAAATTCCAAGCAATTATGAAATGATAAGTGATGGGGAAAACGGATTATTAGTTGATAGGACATCTGATGCAATATATGATGCCGTTAAAAGTTTGTTGATTGACCATAAAAAAAGAGAAGAAATAGGTAAAACGCCACTAGTTGAAGTCTTGAACAACAAAGTAATAATGGAAAAAGTGGAAAGTTTATTTTTTAAATAAAAGGGGAAGTTTATGATAACCGAAAATCATCGCTTAATTACTGATAATGAAAAGAAAAAACTATTAGTAGAGATGTTAGAAAAAATTGATAATTTTTTCGGGCAAAATGATATTAAATATTTTTTAGCGTATGGCACGCTTTTAGGGGCAGTTCGTCATCAAGGATTTATCCCTTGGGATGATGATATAGATTTACTCTTGCCAAGAGAAAGTTTTTTACGCTTGATACATTTATTTGAAGAAAAGAAAGAAGAATTATCGGCTTTAAATTTAGAGATAGTTGAATATGGCCAAAATAAAAAAGACTATTTTAAGAGATTTAAAATTGCTGACAATAGAACGGTTATGGAAGAGTTTGGTGAGGAAAGAAGTGCTGTTTTTATAGATATTTTTCCACTAGATGGTTTCCCAAACAAGGATATTAAATATTTAAGGCGTTATAGGGAAAAGATTTTAAGAATTGATAATATTATTTCTCTTTGTTATGCAGGATTTGCACAAGGAAAGGGCGTTAAAAAAATAATTTATTCTTTATGTTTAATGGGCTATAAATTTTTGGGGCTTAAAAAAATGCAAAATTATTATGAGAAAAAATTGCTAAAATTAACGTCTTTTAATAAAAAAGGATTTGTTTGTGCATCGGAATCAAGCAAAAGTGATAAAAACATTTATAAGTCTATTGATTGGGTTGAGCACGTTGAACTTTCTTTTGAAGGGAAAAAGTTTAAGGTCCCTAATGGATATCATAATGTTTTGACTTCCCATTTTGGCGACTATATGAAATTGCCACCAGAAGACCAAAGGCATTCGCACGAGTATTATGAAATGTATTGGCGATAATTTAAAGCAAATAACAAGAAAATAAAAAACAAGTTTTTAGGGAAACGTTAATGAATAAAATTAAGTTAATATTAAAAAAACTTAATAATCTATCGCCAGCTGCAAAAGCCTCGTTTTGGTTTGTAATATCAAATATCGCATTAAAAGGACTTTCATTTATTACAACACCTATTTTTACAAGGCTCATGCAAGTTGAGGATTACGGAACAACTAGCGTTTTTGTCACTTGGGAAAACGTTATAAGCATTTTCGCCACTCTTTCTTTAGCGGGTGGAGTATATAATGTTGCCCAAGCAAAGTTCGGCAACGACATAAATGCATTTACGTCATGTATGTTAACGTTGTCCTTTATAACTTCTACTATCGTATATACAATATGTATAATCACTAATATACTATATCCTGTTTTATTTGGTATTAACACTCTTTTTCTAATCTTTATGTGGCTCCAAACTTTTACTAATGCAGTTGTGTCCTTTTGGTTAATGAGAAGAAGATATATTTATGCATATAAAAGCGTAATAGTTTACACATTAACAAGTGCATTACTAAATCCAACAATTGCAGTAATTGGAATTTTAATTTTCCCAAATCACGCAGTCTATGCAAAACTAATTGGCTCTGGCCTTTTTGGAATCTTATTTGGTATTATAATTTGTATTATTACATATAAAAAAGGTCAAAAATTAGTAAGCAAAGGGTACTGGGGATATGCGTTAAGATTTAATTTACCACTTCTTCCACACTACTTATCGTCAACGATACTAAATTCAAGCGATAAAATTATGATTGATAAATTAGTGGGTGCTGCCGCTGCCGGAATTTATAGCATTGCTCATAGCATTTCGGCATTAATAAGCATAATTACCCAAGCAATTAATAGTTCATTAATTCCTTATACCTTGCAATCAATAAAGAAAGAAAATTTTGACGGCCTTAAAAAGACTATTTCAAGTTGCACAATTTTAGTAGCTGTGCTTTGTCTTTGTGTCACATTGTTTGCAAAAGAAGGAATATTAATTTTTGCAACAATTGACTATATTGAGGCAAGCTTGTTTATTCCACCTCTTGCTATAGCAGTATTGTTTGAGTTTATTACTGGAATAGTTGGAAACATTCTTTTCTATTATGAAAAGACCTGGCAAATGTCTGCCATAACTATTACTTGTGCTTTTTTTAATATAATCTTAAATTATTTTGGTATAATACATTTTGGTTATGTTGCGGCTGGATATACAACTTTAATATGTAGCGTGTTAAAATTAGTTTTATATTATTTTGTAGTAAAAAAACACGAGAAAAACTTATCTAAAATAGTTGATTTAAGAGTGTTTTGGTTGATTGTTTTTGTTTGTGTTGTTCTTATGGCTTATTCGGTAATATTTAGCAAGAATCTTTTAGCACGATTAGGTTTGTTTTTTATTATAATACTTGCAATTATAGTTTTTTATAAAAAAATCATACAACTCTTTTGCTCAATGAGAAAGAAAAATTAAGTGGGGGTGTTTAATGATGAATAAGAAGCGAAGAAAAAAAGTTTTATTTGTATGCTCTTCTGTTTTTCAATTATATGTTGCGATAACAATTAAGATAATTTTTTTTCAAGATAGATGCGTAGACTTAGTTTTGACAGACTCAACGCCTGTATTCAGACAATTATATTTGAATAAGAAATTAATTTCTTTATTTAACAACGTGAAGTTTGTTGAAGTTGGTAAAAACATAGGCAAATTAAACAGATTGCAACGCTCAAAATATGGGCAGTGTTTTTATGAAATCTTTCCAAAAAAATATGTAAAGAAAGTATGGGAAATTGATGTAAAAGACTATCAAGAGTTATTTTTTTCATCATATATAAAACAAAACGTTCTAATTCAATATGCGATTAAGAAAAGTTGCAAAAAAAATAAGGTCAATGTTTTTGAGGATGGTATAAGCACTTATTTATTAAAAAATATGCAAAAAAGTTATGTTCCACCCTTCATTAAGAAATTGTTTAAAATTAAGGAAGTAGAAAAATGCGTTGATAATGTTTATATGTTTGAGCCTAATTTAATGTGCGTTGGAGGTTATAAAAACATTATAAAAATACCTAATCCTACAACAAACAAAGAAGTTATAACGGTCTTAAGTGAAATTTTTGAAGACAATGGCTATAAAATAAAAGAAAAGTTTATATTTTTAGAAGAAAGTTTTAATAATGACGGATATACAACCAATGATGTTGAACTGATACATAATCTATATGATTACTGTGAAAGAAAAAATTTTATTTTAAAACATCATCCTAGAAACAGATTAGATAGGTTCAAAACAGTTTTGCCAACAATGGAAAAAAATATTTTTTGGGAAAATTATTTGCTCAAAAATAGTTTAGATGATAAAGTTTTAGTTGCCGTTTCATCAAACACAGTTTTTGTGCCACATATTATCTTAAACGAACAAAAGCCAACGATAATATTATTATATAAAATCTTTAAAGGAACGTCACCTATTTTGGGTAGTGAAAACTTTGAAAAATACGTAGAAAAATATTATAAACTTTATTCTGACTACACAAAAGATAAAATGTTTATTCCACAAACAATACAAGAATATGAAGAAATTATAAGAAAATTAGCGATGGAGGAAAATGATTAATGAAAGTTGTTGCATTAGTACCAATAAAAATGAACAATGAAAGAACCCCAGGAAAAAACACAAAAAGATTTAGTGATGGAACACCTTTAATTCATTTTATATTAAAAGCATTAAAAGGTGCACAAGAAGTTGATGAAACTTACGTTTATTGTAGCAAAGAAGAAATAAAAGAATATTTAATTGATGGTGTCAATTATCTTAAGCGTGATGAAAAATATGACACTGCCCAAGCGAATGTAAACGATATGTTTTATGCGTTTTCACAAGCGGTTCCAGCTGATATTTATGTTCTTGCACACGCAACAGCACCATTCCAACTTTCTGAAAGTATAGATAAAGGAATTAAAGCGGTTAAAAGTGGGGAATATGATTCAGCTATAGCCGTAAAAAGACATCAAGATTTTTTCTGGCTAAACGGTAAGCCACTTAACTATGACCCACAAAATATTCCTAGAACACAAGATTTAGACCCTATTTATATGGAAACAACAGGACTTTATATATTTACAAAGGACGTTATTGAAAAATTAAGAAGAAGAATCGGAGAAAAACCATTTATTTTAGAAGTGTCAGAAATTGAAGCCACAGACATCAATAATCCTATTGACTTTGAAATTGCTGATGCAATATATACTTCAATATTATCTAAAAAATAAAAGGTGATTATATGAAAAAAATACAAGTGTTAGATTGTACATTGCGAGATGGTGGATATTGTAATGATTTTAATTTTGGTATTCCAAATATTCAACGTATTATTTGCGGATTAATAGAAGCAAATATTGATATTGTTGAGTGCGGATTCTTGTCGCATAAAATAAATTATAATCAAGACATAACTAAATACTCTAGAATGGAACAAGTTAATCAATTTATACCTAAAGATAAAAAAGGCAAGAAATTTGTTTTATTAGCAAACTATGGTGAACTTAATATAAATGGCTTGGAGAATAGAACTGAAAACGGTATAGATGGAATTAGAGTAGCGTTTCATAAGAAAGACTTAAATGATGCCATTAAACTTTGTGAAAGTATTAAAGAAAAAGGCTATGAAGTATTTGTACAAGCAATGGTGTCATTAAGTTATTCAGATGCTGAATTTTTAGACCTTATACATAAAGCTAACAGTTTATCACCATATGCTTTTTATATTGTTGATAGTTTTGGCGTAATGAAACAAAATGATTTAGCACGCTTGTTTTATTTAGTGGATAACAATTTAAGACAAGATATTAAACTTGGCTATCATGCACATAACAATTTGCAGTTGGCACACTCAAATGCAAGATTTTTTGTAGAAACAAAAACTACTAGAGAGTTAATAATCGATACCAGCATAATGGGAATGGGAAGAGGTGCAGGAAACTTAAATACGGAGTTGTTTTTAGATTATCTAATTAACGTTAACGATAAACAATATAACGTACAACCAATTTTATCTTTAATTGATGAGGTTGTTAATGATTTTTATCAAAAAAGCCAATGGGGGTATTCTTTACCTAATTATCTATCGGCAAAGCATAACATTCACCCTAATTATGCAAAATTTTTGGCCGACAAACATACGTTGACCATTTCCGAAATGGATGCGATTTTTGATGATATTAAGGAAGAAAAGCAGATTAATTTTGACAAGAATTATATAGAAGAATTATATGTTTCTTTTATGAGCCGTGGCAAAGTAAAAGATGGTAGACTATATGAATTTAAGCAAGCACTTAACGGAAAGAAAGTGGTTTTAATTGCACCAGGCAAAAGTGCAGAAAAATTTAAGGGAAAAATTGATAAATTTATTAGTCAACCAGACGTTGTTTCAATAAGCGTTAACTTTGATTTTGGTGAAACAACCGATTATGTTTTCGTAAGTAATATTCGTCGATATGGCAATCTTTCAGGGGCTGTTCAAAATAAAGTTATTTTAACTTCTAATATAAGTGCAGAAGAGTTTTTTGTTAAAGTTAATTATATGGACTTGATAAATGATGACCAAAGAGTTTTTGATAATGCAGGCTTAATGTCCATCAAATTGTTAATAAATTTAGGCATTAAAGAAATTTATTTGGCAGGCTTTGATGGTTATTCGCATTCAAGTGGACAAAATTATGTTAAAACATCAATGGAGCTATCTTATCAAAATGATGGTATAGATGAGTTAAACACTGGGATGAAAGAAGTTTTAAGTAAATATTCAGAAAAGATTAATATTATTTATCTTACGAGTTCGATGTTCGAGCAATATGGGAAAGAACGTTAAAAAAAGAATTTTCAGATAAGGAGCATTTAAGATGTCGCAAAAAGAAAAAAGCAAAATTGATATACCTGTTTTAATTTTATTTTTCAATAGACCAAATATGCTTAAAAGGGTCTTTGAGCAAGTTAAAATTGCAAAACCAAGCAAATTATATTTGTTTCAAGACGGAGCAAGGGAAAATCGTTTAGATGATGTTGTAAATGTTCAAAAATGTCGAGAAGTTGTGTCTGATATTGATTGGGAATGTGAAGTTTACACAAACTATCAAGAAAAAAATAATGGATGTGACCCATCTGAATATTTGGCACAAAAATGGATGTTTGAAACTGAAGAAATAGGGATAGTTTTAGAAGACGATGACGTGCCTTCTCAAAGCTTTTTTCCTTATTGTAAAGAGTTGCTTGAACGTTATAAAGATGACCAAAGAATTAATATTATTTGCGGAATGAATAATCTTGAAATTTATGATTCGCCTTATGACTATGTCTTTACATCAACAGAGACAATAACGGGTTGGGCAACTTGGAAGAGAGTTATAGATGAATGGACAGACCACGTTGCTTTTGTAGAAAATGATTATTATGTGGAAAAATTTAACGATTTCTACAAAGACCAATTTAATACTAAAAAAAGAATTGAATTGTATAACAAACAAAACAAAGAAGGAATTGCATACTATGAATCAATTTTAAGTGCCAATGCGAAGTTGAATAGTCGCTTAAATATTGTTCCTTGTAAAAACTTGATTTCAAACATTGGCAATGAAGGTGAATCGACACATGGGGCGGCAAGTTTGGATGTTTTACCAAGGGGGATCCGACGAATTTTCAATATGAAAACTTATGAGTATGAGTTTCCGTTAAAACACCAAGAATATGTGATTGAGGATGTTAAGTTTAGAAACAAACTTTATAGAGTAATGGCAGTAGGACATCCTTTTGTTCGTTTTTGGAGGCGGTGTGAATCTTTTTGGTTAAGATTAACGCACGGACAAGCAAAACAATTATTTAAATCAATATTTTGTAGAAAAGGAAGGAAAAAGTAATTATGTCATTATTTAAGGGAAAAACTTTATTAATTACAGGGGGAACGGGAAGTTTTGGTAATGCCGTTCTAAACAGATTTTTAAAAACCGATATTGGTGAAATTCGTATTTTTTCTCGTGATGAGAAAAAACAAGACGATATGAGACACGAGTTTCAAGTAAAAATGCCAGAAGTTGCTGATAAAATTAAGTTTTATATTGGCGACGTTAGGGATATCCAATCAGTAAAAAATGCTATGCACGGCGTTGACTATATATTTCACGCAGCAGCATTAAAACAAGTGCCATCTTGCGAGTTCTTCCCTATTGAAGCAGTTAAAACCAACGTTTTAGGTACAGAGAACGTGTTGACGGCGGCAATAGAAGAAGGGGTTAAAAACGTTGTTTGTTTGTCAACCGATAAAGCAGCTTATCCTGTAAATGCAATGGGGACAAGCAAGGCTATGATGGAAAAGGTTGTTGTTGCAAAATCACGCACAGTTTCGCCTGATAAAACCAAGATTTGCTGTACTCGTTATGGAAACGTTATGTGCTCTCGTGGTAGCGTTATTCCGCTTTGGATTGAGCAAATTAGAAATGGTAATCCTATAACAATTACCGACCCAAGTATGACAAGATTTATTATGTCTCTTGACGAAGCGGTTGACCTAGTGCTTTTTGCATTTGAAAATGGCGAAAGTGGTGATATTCTTGTTCAAAAAGCACCTGCTTGTACAATTCAAACACAAGCAGAAGCCGTTTGTGAATTATTTGGTGGGGATAAAAACAATATCAAAGTTATTGGAATTCGTCACGGCGAAAAAATGTATGAAACACTTTTAACTAACGAAGAATGTGCAAACGCTATTGACCTAGGCGACTTTTATAGAGTGCCTTGCGATAAGCGTGGTTTAAATTATGATAAATATTTAACACATGGCGACGTTGAACGCAACACCTTAACTGAATTTAATTCTAACAATACAAAACTTTTAACTGTGGAAGAAACCAAGGCAAAGATTTCTGCTTTGCAATATATTAAGTATGAGTTAAGTAAATAAGGACAGATTATGAAAATTCTTATTACAGGGGCGAAAGGGTTTGTTGGAAAAAACCTTTGTGCCTCATTAAAAAATATAAAAGACGGCAAGGATAAAACTAGACCTAATCTTTTAATCGAAGATATTTTTGAATACGATATCGATAGCGATAAATTAGATTTAGAAAAATATTGCCAAAAAGCAGACTTTGTGTTCAATCTTGCGGGGGTAAACCGCCCACAAACGCAAGAAGAGTTTATGCAAGGCAACTTTGGTTTTGCGTCAACCTTGTTAAACACGTTAAAGAAATATAACAACACTTGTCCTGTAATGCTTTCTTCTTCTATTCAAGCGACGTTGATTGGCAGATATGCTGACGGCGAGTATGGTAAGAGCAAAAAGGCAGGCGAAGAACTTTTCTTTGACTATGGAAAAGAAACGGGTGCAGAAGTTTACGTTTACCGTTTTCCTAACTTATTTGGAAAGTGGTGCAGACCAAACTATAACAGTGCCGTTGCAACCTTTTGCAACAACGTTGCGTTAGACTTGCCAATTACTGTAAACGATAGAGCAATAGAGTTAGAACTTCTTTACATTGATGATTTAGTGTCAGAAATGCTCGACTTGTTGGAAGGCAAAGCCCATCGTTGCGATTATGATGGTTTGACGCCTGTGCAAAGTCGAAATGGCAGATTCTACTATGCACCTATAACGCATAAAGTGACGCTTGGCGAAATAGTTGATTTATTATATACGTTTAGTGAGCAAAGCAAGACGCTTGTTATTCCAGAAATACCAAACGGAAGTTTTGCTAAAAAGTTATATTCAACTTATTTAAGTTATTTGCCAAAAGAAAAAGTTGCTTTCCCATTAAAAATGAACCAAGACCTTCGTGGCAGTTTTACCGAACTAATTAAGAGTGAAAAGTGTGGGCAAGTGTCAATAAATATTTCAAAACCTGGCATTACAAAAGGTCAGCATTGGCACCACTCTAAATGGGAATTTTTCATTGTTGTTTCGGGCAAAGGTCTTATCCAACAAAGAAAAATCGGCACGGATGAAGTGCTTAATTTTGAAGTAAGTGGGGAAGATATAAAGGCTGTTCATATGCTTCCTGGCTATACACATAATATAATAAACCTTTCAGAAACTGAAAGTTTGGTGACCGTTATGTGGGCAAACGAGCAATTTGATGATAAAAAGCCAGATACTTTTTTTGAGATTGTTGAATAGTTGATTAAATAGGAGAACGGCGTGACTAACGAGCAAAGATTTTTTGTTGAGTGCGTTAAACGTGGGATTAAAAATCAAAAAGTTGATTTTGTCCCAGAAGGGCTTGACTATAAAACTTTATTTAACTTATGCACCGCTCATTCAATGAGCGTGGTGGTGCTTAAGGCAGTGGAAAATGTTAAAGAAAAACTTTTTCCACCATTTTTGCGTGTGTTAGAAATGGCAATTCAGCACGAAGTTAGGTTAGATATTCAAAGCGAATATGATATTAACACTGTTCTAACGGCTTTTGAGAAAAACGGCATAAAACACATGCCATTAAAAGGCTATCACTTAAAGAAAATCTATCCATCAACCGATATGCGTTTTGCTACCGATTGTGACGTGTTGATTGATGTTGACCAAATAAAGAAAGTTCGCAAACTTGTAAAAGAACTTTCTCTTCAAACTAAACGACACGACGAACATCACGATATAGTTTTTTACCCAACAACAAGAACTTTTTTTGAACTTCATAAAACCATTTTTGTTGGCCCGCTTGAAAAATATTTTGGCGTGCAAAACAAAGGTTTTGACAGGGCGGAATTAAAGGAAGGCTACAACTATTTTTATCAGATGAATAAAGAGGTTTTCTATATTTCAATCTTGGGGCATTCCGCATACCATTTTGCTGAAAGTGCAGGGGTAGGAATCCGCCATTTAACCGATATTTACCTTTATAGAAAAACCTTTGAATTAGATGAAAAATACCTAAACGCTGAACTTGAAAAATGTGGACTTTTGCAGTTCAAAAATCAGTTTGAAAAGGTGGCAAATTACCTATTTGACGATGCAGAAGCCGACGAGTTTACAAAGAAATTAGCAGAACACATTTTAGAGTCAGATATACTTTCAAACGAGCAAAAAAAATCAGCGTCAGACGTGGCATCAAACGCTGGCGATGATGGTGAAAACGCCCACAAAAAAACTGTTTGGAAGAAGATTTTTTTACCAACAGAGCAAATGAAATTTGCCTTTCCTGTGCTAAAAAAAGCAATTTGGCTACTTCCATTTTGCCACGTTTATAGGTGGATAAAAGTAATTTTTACAAGACCAAAATCAATTTCAAAAATAAAACGCATGCAAGAAGTTAGCCAAAGCGAGTTGGATTATATGAAAGAAATTCGCAGTGGGCTTGGAATAAATCATTTATAAAAAAACAAATAAAATTAAATAGACAATAGAGAAATTTTTGTTTGCAAAACAAAATTCAATGTGCTATAATAACGCTGATGGCAATAAGCCAAAGGTAAAAACAAATTAGCGAGGGCTTTTATGAAAAAATTTATTATGTATGGTGCCGGCAACATCGGCAGAGGCTTTATAGGTCAACTATTTTCACAAAGTGGTTATTCGGTAGGATTTATCGATATAAATAAAGAAGTTATCGGCAGATTAAACAGCGATAAAGAATATCCTGTTGACATCGTGACCAGTGAAGGCGTTGAAACGGACATTGTTAAAAACGTTTACGGCATTGATGGAACGGACGTTGAACTTGTTGCAACCGAAATTGCTGAAAGCGACATTATGGCAACGGCAATCGGCGTAAACGTTCTTAAATTCATTGCAAAACCTATTGCGATGGGCTTAAAAAAGCGTTTTGAAAACAATGCAAAACCATTCAACATTATCATTTGCGAAAACCTTATCGGTGCAGACCATTTCCTTAAAGGTTTAATCAAAGAACAAATCCCTGAATATGCAGACAGGATTGACAAGGAAATCGGCTTTGTTGAAGCAAGTATCGGCAGAATGGTGCCTGTTATGACAGAAGAGAAAAAACAAGGCAACCCACTTCGTGTTTGTGTTGAACCATACAACATTTTACCTGTTGATAAAGATGCGTTTAAGGGTGAAATTCCTGAAATTAAAAATCTTTATCCATTTGCTCCATTTAACTTATTTATTCAAAGAAAGTTATTTATGCACAATATGAGCCACGCTTTGTGTGCTTATCTTGGCTATCAAAGAAATTACGAATACATTTATCAAGCAGTTGCCGATTATGACATTAAGTACGTTGCACTTAACGCTTTATGTCAATCAGCACTTGCAGTTGCAAAAGAAAACGGCGTTGAACTTGAAGGTTTGATTTCACACGCACAAAACTTATTGTATCGTTTCACTAACGTTGCACTTGCGGACACTGTTGCAAGGGTTGGTAAGGATACCATTAGAAAACTCGGTTCAAACGACAGACTTATCGGTGCGATTAACCTTGCTGACAAGCACGGTGTTTCTTGTGAATATTTGTGTTTGGGCGTTGCTCTTGGTATGCGTTTTGCACCGGAAGGCGATGAAAGCAGTAAAGAAGTTTGTGCATTTGCAAAAGAAAACGGTGCAAAGAAAACACTTGAAAAATACTGTGCATACACCGGCAGAATGACCGACCTTATTTGTGAGTTCTACGATATGTCAGTTGCAGGAAAATCAGTTGAAGAATTGATTAAGCACTGCGAAACCGTCGTAGGCAAAGAAATTAGAGTATAAAATTAAAAAACAATACAAAAGTCGTTAAACTTTTAAGTTTGACGGCTTTTTTCATATATTAATGTTTAAAATATTTAAAAAACGGCGTTAAAAAAGTTGCTTAAAAAACTGATTTATGCTAAAATAAACAGGCTAAAAAATTCACACCCAATTGTTAGGGGAGTTTTCGTGTTTCCATAAAAAAATTTGTCGGTGGAAATGTACTCTCAAATAAACGGCGTTGGGGAGGAATAACGGAGGTAAAAATTATGGCAGTTATTACAATGAAGCAACTTCTCGAAACAGGTGTTCACTTTGGTCACCAAACGAGAAGATGGAACCCAAAGATGAAAAAGTATATCTATGGCGAAAGAAACGGTATTCATATTATCGACCTTGAAAAGACGGTTGACCTTATCGAAAACAAAGTTTATCCTTTCGTAGTAGAAATTGCTAAACAAGGCAAGAGCGTACTTTTCGTTGGAACAAAGAAGCAAGCCCAAGACGCTATTAAGGAAGAGGCTGAAAGATGCGGTCAATTCTACGTTAACCAAAGATGGCTTGGCGGTATGCTTACCAACTTCAAGACTATTAGGTCAAGAGTTGAAAGATTAAACAAACTCAACAACATGGAAAAGATGGGCGAATTCGAACTTCTTCCAAAGAAAGAAGTTGCAAATCTTAAAATTGAAAGAGACAAACTCGAAGCAAACCTTGGCGGTATCAAGGAAATGAGAACTCTTCCAGGTCTTATGTTCGTTGTAGACCCAGAACAAGAAGACATTGCAGTTAAAGAAGCAAGAGATTTAAATATCCCAATCATTGCTATCACCGATACAAACTGTGACCCAGACCTTATTGATTACGTAATTCCTGGCAACGACGATGCTATACGTGCAGTAAAACTTATCGCATCAGTAGTTGCAAACGCAATTATCGAAGCAAACCAAGGCGAAGAATTCAGAGTTGAAGAAGAAACTGCAAGCGAAAGCACAGAACAACCTGCTGACGCTGAATAATATTAAACGTTAAGGGAGATACAAAAATGTTTACAAATCAAGATATAATGGAACTTCGTAAAAAGACCGGTGCTGGTGTTGCTGACTGTAAAAAAGCATTAACCGAATGCAACGGTGATATGGAAAAGGCAGTTGACTTTTTAAGAGAAAAGGGTATTGCAACTGCTGCTAAAAAGGCATCAAGAATTGCTGCAGAAGGCGTTGTTCTTGCTAAAGTTGAAGGCAAAACCGGTGCATTAGTAGAAGTTAACTGTGAAACAGACTTCGTTGCAAAGGGAAGTCAATATTTAGACTTCGTTGCAGGCGTTGCTGAATATGTTGTAAATAACGACGTTCAAACAATCGAAGAACTTGTTGCTGCTAAAAACGAAGAAACTGTTAATGCAACAGCAAAAATCGGTGAAAAAATCGCTATCCGTCGTTTTGCAAAATACACTGCATCAAACGGTTTAATTGAAAGTTATATCCACATGGGTGGTAAAGTTGGCGTTTTAGTTGAAGTTGAAGGTTGTGATTGCCCAATCGCAAAAGAATTAGCACACGACGTTGCACTTCAAATTGCTGCTGCAAAACCTTTATATTTGGTTGCAGATGAAGTGCCAGCAGACGTTGTTGAACACGAAAAAGAAATTTTACTTGCTCAAATCAAAAACGACCCTAAACTTGCATCAAAACCAGAAATGGTTATCAACAAGATGGTTGAAGGTAAAATCAACAAGTACTATGATGAAAACTGCTTGCTCCGTCAAGCATTCGTTAAGGACCCAAGCCTTACAATCGAAAAACTTGTTAAAGATTGCGGTGTAAAGATGGGCAAAGAAATTTCAATCAAACGTTTCACACGCTTTGAAATGGGCGAAGGTTTAGAAAAGAGAAACGACGATTTCGCTGCAGAAGTTGAAGCACAAATGAAGAAATAATTTTAACTAAAATTATTAAAACGCCACTTTTTAAGTGGCGTTTTTGTTTTATTTCTTTGACAAAAGTTAATAAATATACTAAAATATTTTTAAGTAAAAAAAGGGGAAATAAAAAATGAAAGTTGCAGTAATTACAGGTGCATCAAGCGGAATGGGCAAAGAGTTTGCCCTTAAACTTAACACGTTTGGCAGTTTTGATGAAGTTTGGCTTGTCGCAAGGCGTGAAGATAGGCTAAAAGAAGTGGCAAAAGAACTTAACGTTCCTTGCAGAGTGTTAAGTTTGGACCTTTCAAAAGAAGATGCGTTAAACCAATATAAAAAGTTATTAGAAGAAGTTAAGCCTGAAATAAAACTTCTAATAAATTGCAGTGGTTTTGGCAAGTTTTGTAGGACTGATGAAGTGGAAGAGAGCGTCAACCTTAATATGATTGACCTTAACTGCAAAGCCGTTGTTTATATGTGCCAAGCATCAATTCCATATATGACCAAAAACTCTAATATTATCAACATTGCATCGGTTGCATCAATGCAACCCGTGCCATATATTAACGTTTATGCAGCGTCAAAAGCCTTTGTTTTAAGTTTTTCTCGCTCGCTTAATAGGGAATTTAAAAATCAAGGCATTTATACAACGGCTGTTTGCCCGTTCTGGACAAAAACCGAATTTTTTGACAGGGCTGTTAAACAAGATAAAAACGCAGTTGTTAAAAAATACGTTGCAATGTATAAGTCAGAGCAAATTGTTAAAAGGGCGTTTAAGGACGCTAAAAAGAAAAAGGACGTTAGCAAGTTTGGTTTTATTGCAAGATTTAATATGCTTTTAGCCAAAATTTTGCCACACTCTTTTGTAATGAGTTATTGGTTAAACCAACAAAAACTTAATAAAAGAAAATAAATTTTAAAGCACCACTTTATAAGTAAAGGGGTGCTTTTTTTTGATAATAAGATAAAAATTTTAGGTTTTTTAAACCTAATTAGTTTTTACTATGGACAAAAGATGAAAAATAGTATATAATATCTAGGAATGATTAAACCTTAAAAAAAGGAGAAACTTTTATGCAAAAAGCAGTTTACAAAAGAGTTATAATAAAACTTTCTGGTGAAGCACTTGCAGGTGCAAACGGAAACGGGATTGACGAACAAGTTTTAAGTCAAATTACCGACCAAATTAAAATGGTTAAAGACCTTGGCGTTGAAATAGGCATTGTCGTTGGTGGTGGCAACTTCTGGCGTGGCAGACAAGGCAAGGAAATGGACAGTGCAACGGCAGACCACATGGGTATGCTTGCAACCGTTATCAACGCATTGGGTATTCAAGACGCATTGGAAAGAAAGGGCGTTCAAACCAGAGTTCAAACTGCAATCGACATTATAAAAGTTGCTGAACCATATATTTTAAGAAGGGCTGTTTCGCACTTGGGCAAAGGCAGAGTTGTTATTTTTGCTTGCGGAACGGGCAACCCACACTTTACAACAGACACGGCTGCCGCTTTAAGAGCCGCAGATATCAATGCAGACGTGCTTTTACTTGCAAAGAACGTTGACGGTATTTACGATTCAGACCCAAGGGTTAATCCAAATGCTAAAAAACTTGAAGAAGTTTCTTATAAAGAATATATTGAAAAAGAATTAAAGGCTATGGACACCACTGCAATAACACTTTGTAAAGAAAACAACATAAAAGTTTTGGCTTTCGGCTTATTTGAAGAAAATGCACTTCTTCGTGCAGTATGTGGCGAAAAAATCGGCACGCTTATTAAATAAAATATAACTAATCGCAAAAAAGGAGAAATATTATGGCTATCGAAAACGAACAATTTGAAATGATTATGATGGAAACAATGGAAAGGACTGACAAAACCGTTTCAGTTCTTAACAGTGAATATATTACCATTAGAGCAGGCAGAGCAAACCCACATATTTTAGATAAGGTTTTGGTTGACTATTACGGCTCACCAACGCCAATCAACCAAGTGGGCAACCTTTCTGTTGTTGAAGGCAGATGCTTGGTTATCGCACCTTGGGATGCATCAATGCTTAAAGTTATTGAAAAGCAACTTCTTGCTGAAAACCTTGGCATAACACCTGTAAACGACGGTAAGGTTATAAGACTTGTTTTCCCAGCATTAACCGAAGAAAGAAGAAAAGACTTGGTTAAGCAAATTAAGAAAATGGCAGAAGATAGCAAGGTTGCTGTTAGAAACATTCGCCGTGATGCTATGGATGCGTTAAAGAAAATGAAGAACAACAAAGAACTTTCAGAAGACGAACACGCAACTTGTGAAAAGGACGTTGATAAGGTTATTTCTGAATCTATCGACAAAATTGACAAACTTTGTGCTGACAAAGAAAAGGATATTTTATCTGTATAATGGAAATTAGCAATTTGCCAAAGCACGTTGGGATAATTATGGACGGGAACGGAAGGTGGGCAAAACTCCGCAACAAAAACCGTTCATACGGGCATCAAGTTGGCTCAAAAAACGTGGATACAATAGTTTCACACGCTTTTAAGAGTGGTGTTAAGGCGTTGACGCTTTACGCTTTCTCTTCTGAAAATTGGGCACGCCCAGTTGAAGAAGTGGATAAGTTGATGAAACTTATTGAACAATACCTAAAAAAGTTTATAAAAAAGGTGGTTAAAAACGGCGTAAGATTAAGCATTATTGGAAGTCGTGAAAACCTTTCAGAAAACCTTGTTAAGTTGATTAGCGAGTGTGAAGAAATGTCTAAAGCCAACACCGACCGATACTTAAACATTGCCCTTAACTATGGTGGCAGGGGCGAAATCGTTAGGGCGGTTAATAAACTTATTTTAGAAAATAAAGAAATCACTGAAAAGGCCATATTAGAAAGTCTTGACACTGCTGATTGTGGCGAGGTTGACCTTATCATTAGAACGGGTGGGGAAAAAAGGCTTTCTAACTTCTTGTTATATCAAGGTGCATACAGTGAACTATATTTTACCGACGTTTTGTGGCCTGATTTTAAGAAAGAAGAATTTGATAAGGCGATTGAAGAATTTTCAAAAAGAAATCGCCGTTTTGGGAAGGTTTAGATATGCAAAAGAGAATTATAAGTGGCACGGTTTACGTTGGAATATTGCTAGCGTTTTTCTTGTTAAGACAACTTGTTGACTATAAAATTTTTGATTTGTTTATATACTTTTTAATGGTTGTCGGCACGTTTGAAATGGCAAGAGCAACCAAAAAGTTGACCATAAAAGGCTCTTTTATTTTATCAATTTTATATGCTTTAGCACTTATACCTACATATTATATATGTGAACATATATTGTTTATTGGGTATGGAAAACTTGCCGTTATATACTTATTTGCATTGATGACAATAATAAATTTGGTGCTTGCAATGGTTTATAATGCACAGCCAACCACTTTGTTTTGGACAATACTTTTATACGTTTATCCAGGGCTTTTATTATACCTAATGTTTTTAACAAACGGCACAACTGCAAACGCATTTATAATGCTTATCCTTGCATTTGTGATTTCGCCGATTTCAGACACCTTTGCGTATTTTGTGGGCAGTTTAATTGGTGGCAAAAAACTTTGCCCAAGGTTAAGCCCTAAAAAAACTTGGTCGGGTGCAATTGGTGGAACGATTGGCGGTATAGTATCAAGCATTATAGTATATTTTATATTTAAGCCACAACTTAACGTTGGTTCGCCTGTAATGTTCTTTTTAATTTTAGGCGTTATCGCAAGTATTGCAAATATTTTTGGGGACCTTTTTGAAAGTTTTATCAAAAGAAAAGTTAATATAAAAGATATGGGCAAAATTATGCCAGGGCACGGTGGCGTGCTTGACAGAATTGACGGAACAATGTTCGTTATGCTCGTTATATATATAATGTTCTTATTCGTTTAAGGAAAAAATTTATGAAAAAGATTGCTCTTATCGGAAGCACGGGTTCAATAGGAAAACAAACGCTTGACGTTGTTAAAAACCACCCCGATAAATTTGAAATAATATCGCTCGCAGGTGGAAATAATGTGGGCGAATTTTTATCTCAAGTCGCTTATTTTAAACCAAAAGTGGCAACGCTTGCCACACAAATAGAAAAAGACAAGATTTGCCAGTTTAACACTGACTTTTTCTTTGGTGAAAACGCCTTTACAAACGCCATAGTTGAAGAGGCGGATATAGTGGTTGTGGCACTTGTTGGGTTTAAGGGAATAATTGCCGTTTTAGACGCAATAGAAAAGGGAAAAAACATCGCCCTTGCAAATAAAGAAAGTTTGGTTGTCGGGGGCAGTTTGGTTATGCAAAAAGCCAAAGAAAAAGGGGTTAAAATCGCCCCTATCGACAGCGAGCACTCTGCCGTTTGGCAAGCACTTAACTTTGATTTTGACGCTCCGTTTAAAAAAATAATTTTAACGGCAAGCGGTGGTGCTTTTAGGGATAAAACTTTAGAAGAAATGGCATCATTAAAGGCAAAAGATGCACTTATCCACCCAAATTGGCAAATGGGCAATAAAATTACAATAGATTGCACAACCTTAATTAATAAGGCGTTTGAAGTTGTTGAGGCAAAATGGCTTTATAACACCACTTTTGACAAGATTGACGTTATAATTCATAGGCAAAGTATCATACACTCTATGGTAGAGTTAAATGATAATTCGGTTTTGGCACAAATGAGTTATCCAGATATGCGTTTGGCAATCCAACTTGCACTTTCTTACCCTGAAAGGCTAACGCCAACTGTGAACAGTTTAGACTTCGCTTCATTAGGTAGCCTTACTTTTGAAAAGATTGATAATAAGAGATTTCCTTGTTTTGATTTAATCTTACAAAGTGCAAAGAGTGGTGGGCTTTATCCTGCCGTTGCAAACGGTGCAAACGAGCAAGCGGTTAATCTTTTCTTACAAGATAAAATCGGCTATAACGATATATATAAGGGGATATACGGTGCACTTCAAGCCTTTGACGGTTCGCACCACGTTCATCTTGAAGACTTGCAAGAAGCCGATAAGTTCGCAAGAAATTACGTTAATTTTTTATTTGGAGTATAATGGGAGTTTTATTTTTAGCGTCTTTTTCACAAGTGATGGCATATATCGGCTATATCGCACTTGCAATCTTGATTTTGCTTGTGATGATAACAGTGCACGAGTTTGGGCATTATATTGCGGGAAAGATTTTCAAGTTTGGCATTGACGAATTTGCCATAGGCTTTGGCCCAAAACTTTTTTCTAGGAAAAAGAAGAACGGCGAACTGTTTTCGTTAAGGGCGTTCCCTATCGGTGGCTTTTGTGCCTTTCGTGGCGAAGATGAAGATAGTGCCGACCCAACAGCGTTCAACAATAAAAAATGGTGGCAAAGGATAATAGTGCTTGTTTCAGGTGCATTTATGAATTATCTTTTGGCACTTTTTGTTATAATGCTTATGTTTGGCGTTTATGGTCAAACGACTTTGGTGGCATATAAAATGCAACCGACAAATACTATTGAAAGTCAATATCAGTTTCAAGAAAAAGATATTATCTTAACGGCAAACGGCAAAAACGTTTATATGCTGACCGACCTTATGAGTGCGGTTGAAGACAAAAAAGAGGGCGACTTAATTGATTTTGAAGTTAGGCGAAAGGGAAAGGACGTAAAAGTTAAAATTCAGTTAAGGCAGTCCACCGATTTTGAAAACATAGAAGATATAAAAGGGCTTTATTCAGCACTTGGTTTTTACTATGAAGTTGATGAAAACGGCGTTTTGCAAAACGGCGGGCTATATTCAACTAGCATAAGGTTTGGTTTTTTTCAAACCTTGGGCAGAAGTTTTGAATATTCGCTTATGCTTGCAGGAACGGTGTTTAAGGTTTTAGGGCAACTGCTAACGGGTGCGTTGGGCATAAGTTCGCTTGGTGGCACGGTCACAACTATATCGGTGACGGCAAACGCCATTAAGATTGGCGGGTTTAGGCAAATACTCAATATGACCTCGTTTATAGGCGTCAACTTGGCAGTGTTTAACTTGTTGCCAATACCAGCACTTGACGGTTCAAGGGTGGTTTTCACCGCTATTGAAGGGATTAGGAAAAAGCCACTTAACAGAAGGGTTGAAGGGCTTATCCACACAATCGGGCTATTTGCACTTTTGCTGTTTGCAATATTCGTTGACCTTCAACAATGCTTTTAAGATAAAATATAAATAAAAATTATATAATTTATAATAAAATAATTGAAAAAAGTAGTAAAAAACATTTTATACTTTTGATAAAAATGTGATATAATTTGAAAAAATAATAAAGTATATTATGTTTATATTCGGAGGATGAAAAAATGGAAATTAAAAATCAATATTTACTTGACCTTTTAAAAAGAACCGAGCAAAGAAACGCAAACGAGCCTGAATTTATCCAAGCCGTGACCGAAGTTTTTGCAACACTTGAACCTGTTATTGAAAAGAGACAAGACCTTGTTGATGCAGGCGTTTTAGAAAGAATCGTTGAACCTGAAAGACAAATTATTTTTAGAGTTCCTTGGGTTGATGATAACGGCAAAATGCACGTTAATAGGGGCTTTAGAGTTCAATTCAACTCTGCTATTGGTCCATATAAGGGTGGTATCAGACTTCACCCATCAGTAAACTTAAATATCATCAAGTTCTTGGGTTTTGAACAAACCTTTAAGAACAGTTTAACAACACTTCCTATGGGTGGTGGTAAGGGTGGCTCTGACTTTGACCCAAAAGGCAAGTCAGATAACGAAATTATGAATTTCTGCCAAAGTTTTATGACCGAACTTTACAGACATATCGGTGCTGACCTTGACGTTCCAGCGGGCGATATCGGCACAGGTGCAAGAGAAATCGGCTTTATGTTTGGTCAATATAAGAGAATTAAAAACGAATGGGTTGGCGTGTTGACTGGTAAAGGTTTACACTATGGTGGCTCACTTGCAAGAAAACAAGCAACCGGTTATGGCTTATGCTATTTCACCAACGAAATGCTCCAAGCAAACGGCACAAGTTTTGAAGGTAAAACCGTTTTAGTTTCTGGTTCAGGCAACGTTGCAATTTACGCTTGCGAAAAGGCAACTGAATACGGTGCAAAAGTTGTTGCAATGAGCGATAGCAACGGCTATATTTACGATAAAGACGGTATCGACCTTAACGCTGTTAAACAAATCAAAGAAGTTGAAAGAAAGAGAATTAAAGAATATCTTTCTTACCGTCCAAACGCTGAATATCACGAAGGTTGCAAAGGCATCTGGACAATTCCTTGTGATATAGCACTTCCTTGTGCAACACAAAACGAAATTGACGGCGAAAGTGCAAAAATCCTTGTTAAGAACGGCTGTAAAGTTGTTTCAGAAGGTGCAAATATGCCATCAACCCCAGAGGCAATCGACACATACTTATCAAACGGCTTGCTCTATGGCCCAGCAAAAGCAGCAAACGCAGGTGGCGTTGCAACTTCTGGTTTAGAAATGACACAAAATAGTATGAGACTTTCTTGGACTTTTGAAGAAGTTGATGAAAAACTCCACGCTATTATGAGAAGCATTTTCAAGGCTTGTGATGATGCGTCAAAAGAATACGGAATGCCAGGCAACTATATGGCAGGTGCAAACATTGCAGGCTTTATCAAAGTTGCAGAAGCAATGAAATCACAAGGCAACGTTTAATAATTAAACAAATAAAAAGGTCGCAAAAAGGCTCTTCGCTTAGGGATTTTTTATCCATAACAAAAGTATAGCACACTATACTTCACTAAAAGTGAAATGTAGTGTGCTTTTCTTGTCCACAAAAAAATTGAAACATATTAGTTATATTTTTAGCCTTGTGGCTAAAAGTGATATGCAAAACAAGTTTTGCGTTATATTTTTCGAGAGAAAAATTCAAGGGTCTGTTTCAGCAGGTTCTTATATTTCTCTCGAAGAAGTGATATTAAATAAATCCTTAACTTGCCATAGGCAAATATAACTGCCGTAGGCAATATCACTCGTCGTTAGACGAATATCACAAATCCGTGAGGATTTATTTAGTTGTCGCAATTCCCTACGGGAAGAGCGACAAAAGCGACCTTTTTTATTTTTCCTAAAATTTTATTCCTTAACAAAATCTTTTGGGGATTTGCCTGTGATTTTTTTGAAGTTTCTGTAAAAAGTGGTAAAGTCAGTATAGCCACAAAGCGAGCAAACGTCCACCATTTTATAATTTTGTTTTATAAGTGATTTTGCATTGGTTATTCGAGTGTAGTTTACAAATTCGTTAAAGGTTTTGCCTGAAATATCTTTAAATAACTTGCAAAAAACCGATTTAGACATTGCACACCTTTTGCTCATTTCGTTAAGCGAAAAGTCTTCCATATAGTTATACCTAATATAGTTAATGCAGTGCAAAACCTGTTCTCTGTTTTCGGCAAGAGAATATGAGGCGTGCTCTGGCAAATTTTCATAATAAATTCTTGCAAACAAGGTGATTAAAACAATGGCGTAAGCACGCATAACTTCTTCATAGGCAAGTTTCTTTTCGTTAAACTCTTTATAAAGTTTTTCCATAATTTCGTTTACGGTAAGTGCCTCTGAAATAGGTATGGTAATCTTGGCTTTAACCAAATTGTTTTTTGAAAGGCTGTTTAAAAAGTTAAGGGTAAGTTTGTTCACGCTGTCAACCTTTCCCAAACTTTCAGGCATAAAAGAAAAGGTGTAAAAAACCGCCCCGTCCAAGTGGTTAATATAATGCACGCTGTTTGGCGGAATTATAAACATATCGCCTTGCGAAAGGGTGGAAAAGTCATCTTTTGTATAATGCTCTAAACTGCCCTTAACAACGTAATAAATTTGGAAATACTCGTGAGTGTGCGGTTTGGTTGCCTCTTTTGACTCGTTCACCCTTTGAATATGCATACCAGACGATGCGTTTTTATAGTATGAAAGCACGAAATTATTATTAAACATAATGTCACCCGTTTATTATAGTATCATTAATACTATAAAAAGTCAACTAAAAAACAAAATGCAATAAAAAAAGGACAAAATGCAATAGTAATAAAAAATAAATTATGCTATAATGAAAGTATCAAAAATAGGAGAAATAAAGATGAAAATTATTGCACTTTGTGGACTTTTAGGTTATGGTTATAACGAAGATTCGTTAAAACTTGCTTTTAAGGAAAAAGTTGATTACGTTGGCGTTGACGCTGGCTCAACCGACCCAGGTCCTTATTATTTAGGTAGTGGCAAATCCTTTACTGATAGAGGGGCTGTCAAGAGAGACTTAAGCATTGCGTTGCCATTAGTTTTAGAAAACAAGGCACCATTTATTATCGGCACGGCTGGTGGTGCAGGCTCAAACGTACATACTGACTGGCTTGTTGAAATTATTAAGGAAATCGCTAAAGAAAAAGGCTTATCTTTCTCATTAGCAACTATTTATAGTGAAGTTGATAGGGAATACGTTTTATCAAAACTTAATGCTGGCAAAATCACCGATATGTCACCAGAATTCCCATTGACCGAAGAAAACGTTAAAAACAGCAGTAAGATTGTTAGCCAAATTGGTATTGCACCAATCATTGATGCTCTTAACAACAACGCACAAGTTATCGTTTGTGGTAGAGCGTGCGACACTGCTATTTACGCTGCACCTTGTATTAAAGAAGGTTATGACCACGGTTTAGCGTTCCATATGGCAAAGATTATGGAATGTGGTGCAATGTGTTCAGAACCTGTTGCTGCTGCTGACGTTATGCAAGGCTATATTGAAAAAGATTACTTTATGTTGCGTCCAGCAAACCCAGAAAGACGTTGTACTCTTGACAGGGTTGCAGCACACACAATGTATGAACAAACCAACCCATATATGATTTATGAACCAGACGGCGTTGCTGATTTAAGAGAAACTGTTTACGAACAAGTTGACCCACGCACGGTTAAGGTTATGAATTCTAAATTTATTCCAGCAAAAGTAAAGACCTTAAAACTTGAAGGCGTTAAGTCTGTTGGTTTTAGAACTATTACTTTGGGCGGAATTAACGACACAAAAACTATTTCTAAATTAGACGAAATGTTTGAAGTTATCCAAGACTTCGTTAAAGTAAACGCTAACTTACCAGAAGGTTCATACCAACTCAATTTCAGAAGATTTGGTGGCGTTGAAAACAACGCTTGCGTTGTTGTTGACGTTGTAGGTCAAACCCAAGAAATCGCTGATAACGTTTGTGCAATCGCTCGTGCAAGATTATTACACTGCGACTATGATGGCAGAAAATCAAGTGCCGGCAACGTTGCTTTCCCATTCTCTCCATCAGACTTACACGTTGGCGAAGTGTTTGAATTCTCTGTGTTCCACTTGGCAGAAGTTGACGACTTAAAAGAAACTTCAAAAACAGTTTATTCGGAGGTTAAATAATAATGAAACTTATTGATTTAGCAAAAATTTTGCGTAGTAAAAATGCAGGTCCATTATATATAACTTTTGACGTTATTTTTAACAACGTTGAAGATTTAAGAAAGGCTGTTAAGGGCGTGACTAAAGAAAAAATCTCAAAGGCATACAATATGGAAGAAGAAAAGATTGACATTATCGTTTATGAAATCGTTAATTCTTTCAAAATTACTTTCCCAAGAAGAATTATTAGCGGAAGCGTGTTAGACTCTGATATTTACGGTTGTCAACAACACGTTCCACTAGCAAATATCGAAATTTAAGGAGAAACTTATGATAAAAATATCAGTTTACGAACAAGCCATTTTTGAAACAATCAAACGTGGTGCAACAAAGTTATCAGAAGACGTTAAAGAAGGTTTTGTTAAAGCGATTGCAAAGGAAACTTCACCATCTGCAAAAGCAGGCCTTGAAAAGACATTACAAAGTATGGAAATGTCAACCGTTCGTGAAAACCCATTGTGTCCAGACACAGGTTGGCCAGTTTTCTATTTCAAAGTTGGTAATGAAGCCGAAATCGAAGGTGGCTTAAAAGAACTTGAAAATGCAACCAGACGTGCTGTTGCAAAGGCAACTGAATTAGGATATCTTCGTGCAACAATGAAGCACCCATTAACCGGTTATGACCCAGGTAATAACATTGGTGAAAATATCCCTAACTTCACTTATAAATTTGTAAACGGTAAAGATTTAGAAGTGACCTACGTTGCAAAGGGTGGCGGAAGCGAATGCTTTGGTGGAACAAGACACAGAGTAGTTGCGTTTGCGGACGGCGTTGAAGGTATTAAAAAACACGTTGTTGACTGTTTCGTTGCATCAACCCGTGCAGGTGCAATTTGCCCACCATCAGTTTTAGGCGTTGGTATCGGTGGCACGGCAAACGTTGCTGCAAACTTGGCAAAAGAAGCAGCATGCTTAAGAACTGTTGGTTCACATCACAAAGACCCACAATTTAGAAAAATCGAAGAAGATTTATATAAAGCACTTAACTCATTGGGTATAGGTATTATGGGTGCAGGTGGCGACACATCAGTTTTAGCGGTTAACGTTGAATACGCTTACACTCATATTGCAGGTATTTGCGTTGCAACAAGTAGCAACTGTATGGTTGCTCGTAGAGCAAGTACAAATATTACAAGCGACAACCAAGTTATCGCATTAAAGAGCCCAACTTGGTTTGAAGAAGAAAAGGGGGAATAAAAAATGGCTGAATATCATTTAACAGCACCTTTAACAGATGCAGACGTTGAACAATTAAACGTTGGTGACGTTGTTTATATCACAGGCGAATGCTTTACATGCCGTTCAAGATTACATAAGTATATTTTCGATGAAAAGCACACAATGGACTTTTCAATCGCTGATAGAAACGTTTTAATTCACAACGGACCTATCGTTGTTAAAGAAAACGGAAAGTGGAGGCTTGTATCATTCATGCCAACTTCAAGCATCAGATTTGAAAAATGGGGCGCAAGAAGTGTTGACGAATGGAACTTGAAAATGATAGTTGGTAAAACAACTATGGGTCAAAAGACTATGGAAATGATGAAAGAGAAAAAGTGCGTTCACGTTTCTCCACAATCAGTTAGCCCAAACCTCTGGATTGACTCAATCGAAGTTCAAGACGTTCACCTTTACGATGAATTAGGCAGAATTGAAGCGTGCTGGTTCTTCAAAGTAAAAGACATTGGACCATTTATCGTTGATATTGACACCAAAGGCAATAACTACTTTGATGCATTAGACGCAAAAGTTCAAGAAAGAAAGAGAAAGGCGTTAGAAGAAATTGGCGTTGACCCAGACTTCGAATATACCAGACTCTATACCGAATAATCATTAAAATTAAAACCATCTTTTTCAAGGCAAAAACTTGCTAAAAAAGGTGGTTTTTTTATTGTATTTATTTAATAATTTTTTACTTTTACTGTTGACAAAGTTTATATATAATGTTATGATAAAAAAAAGGTAAAATTTCTATCAATAATAAAGATAGAAAGAATAAATAAAAAGGTGAAAAATATGAAAGAACAATTTAAAGTTGGCGTAGCAAAAGAAGTTATAAATCCTTGCCTAGGAACGCATTTATACGGTTATCCAAGAATTAGACCAGCATCAGCGGTTAGGGACGACCTTAACGTAAGTGCCGTTGCTTTTGAACAAGGCGACCTTAAAGGCGTTATGATAAGTGCAGATATTTGTAGTGTCACAAAAGAAATAGTTGATAAAATTAGAACAAAGATTTGTGAAGAAGTTGGTATTCCAAAGTTAAACATCAACTTTTCAGCAACACACACTCACTCTGGTCCACCAATAAAATCTGCTGGTGGTTGGGGTGAAGCTGCCGTTGACTATATTAACGACACGCTTATTCCACAAACTGTTAAAGCAACCAAAACGGCTTATGAAAAAATGCAACCAGCCTTAATGGGCGTTGCAACTACCGAATGTTTAATGGGTATGAACAGGCGTCAACCAACAGAAAATGGTAAAGTTATGCTTGGTCAAAATCCATTTGGCATTCACGATTCAACAATGACGGTTATTGCGTTTAAGAATTTGGAAGGCGAAGGAATTGTCAATTTAGTTCACTATGGTTGCCACGGCACGGCATCTGCTGCAACAACTGAAATTACGAGAGACTGGATAGGCGTTGTGACCGACGGTGTGGAAATTCAAACAAACACCCCAACCGTTGTATTTAACGGTGCAGAAGGGGACGTTGGCCCAAGACTTTCTAACGGAAGAACTGTTGGTAATCACGGTTATAGAGAAATGGAAGAAGTTGGTGCAGTTGGCACGATTGATGCTGTAAGGGCGTATAAGAGCATAAAAGATTTTAGGGAAGTTGAATTTAAGATTCTTAAAGGTAAAGTGACGTTGCCATATAAAACACCTATGACTTTAGAACAGGTAAACGAAAGACTTGCTGAACTTGGCGACCCAGCAAACCTTGAAGGTATTGATTTAAGAGAACGTGGTTCACTTTTAGATGCTGTTAAAATGTTTGAAGAAGGAAAAGAGCCTGACACAGCAAAGGTATTTGACCAAGCGTTGTTTGCGTTCAACTCAACCATATTCGTACCATTCCCATTTGAAATGTTTGCGTCTATTACTCTTAAATTAAGGCATTTTAGCCCTTATCAAAATACTCTTTGCACTTGCAATACTAACGACTCTATTTTCTATTTGCCAGCACAAGAAGATATGATTCGTGGTGGTTATGAAGTGACAATTTTTAGAAGAGCAACTTATTATCGTTTAGAAGAAAATACAGACACGACAATCATTCAAGAAAACTTAAGAATTATGCGTGAAAACAACTAAAAAAAGAAGCCCCAAACCTTTTCGGTTTGGGGTTTTAATTTTTATATTATAAGCATTTGGTGATGGTTGATTTTTTTGTCCACAATAAGCGAAAAAATCTCGGTAGAAAGCAAGTCTTTTTCATAGCAGATAAGTGCTTTTTTCTTTAATAAACTTTCATCGCTTTTTCTAGAAATTATCGGGCAATTTGCGTTGTTTGAAACAAGTGTTAAAAGGTCTTTGCTTTGGCTGTTAATCGCAAGAATTTTGGCGTAAAGCGGGCTTTCTAAACAGTCAAAAACAAGCGAACTTTCAATGCCCAAAAGATTAGATAAAATAATTCTTTGAATTCTAGTTTTCGTATATCTTTTTGTGGAAACTTTTTCAACAAGTTGTGCTAAATTTAGGTTGTCTTTAACAAGTGCTTTAATCCTATTTTCAAGCCCCTCTGTACAGTCTAAAATTTTAGCCATATCGTTTGTTGATGCCGTGATTAAAGATGATAGACAAAGTTTTTCAAAGTCAAAAGGATAGGTGGAAAGGTCGCTAAAAACATATTTAGGTAAGTTCTTTTTTAGTTTTTTAATTTTGCCCGTTTTAACAACTTCACGAATACTCGTTGCACTGGTTATGCCTTTTTTAAGGGCTTTATCGTTGTGGTCAGCATCACCACACCTTTGCATAGGGTAAATTTTAATATCGCTTTTAAGCGATAAAATGGCTTTTGTATATTCTAACCCCAAAATATTGTTTGGGCTAGCGATAAGTTTTTCATCAAAATCTTTGCCAAGAGCCTTAATAGTTTCAAACTTTGCCTTTGCAAGCGAAACGCCACCGTCGAGTTTTTCTTTTAAGATTTTCTTAAACTCTTTGCTCTCGTCGTTCATAGCCGTTGCAAGTTCAATATAATCCTGTTCATCGCCACTTTCAACGCCAAAACAAATTGAATCAACAACTTTAAGCGAGTCAAAAATTTTAACAGCACCCTTTGCAAAAATTTCAGCATTTGCCGTTGCGAACACTGTTGGAAGTTCAATAACAAGGTCAGCACCCGCAATAACGGCGTGCTTTGCACGGGTAAATTTATCCAAAAGGGCAACTTCGCCACGTTGAGTAAAGTTCCCGCTTAATAAAACGACAACTTTTTCTGCACCAAGCACGTTTTTAACATAGTCAATTTGACTTAAATGCCCTAAATGAAAGGGGTTATATTCTGCAATAATTCCACAAATTTTCATAAAAAATTTAAATACCCTTAATATTAATTTACTTTTTTTGCTAAAAGGTGTAAAATAAAAATGCTATGCATTTTGTTATTTCTATTTTACAACAAAATAAACCAAAATGCAAAAAATTACTAGGTAAAAATTAATAAGGAGTAAAAATTTTATGTCCAACGTTTTAGAAAATATCAAAAATCAGGCAAAAGCATTAAACAAATGCATCGTTTTGCCAGAAGGCGAAGACACCAGAGTTGTTGAAGCCGCAGCAAAGGCCGTTCAAGAAGGTCTTGCAAAAGTTGTTGTTTTAGGCAACAAAGATGAAATTGCAAAAGCAAACCCAACCGTAGATTTAACGGGCGTTATTATCGTTGACCCTGTTAGTTATGAAAAAACTGTTGATTATGCAAAAATCTTGTTCGATGCAAGAGCAGGTAAAATCAACAAGAAAACAGGTCTTCCTGAATATGCAGACGTTGACGCTGCAAAAGCATCAATCTTAAAAGACTACACAATGTACGCTGCGCTT
This sequence comes from uncultured Clostridia bacterium, assembly GCA_904502225.1. Taxonomy (GTDB): domain Bacteria; phylum Bacillota; class Clostridia; order Christensenellales; family Borkfalkiaceae; genus UBA1259. The sequence goes on along the minus strand of CAJGDO010000010.1, from coordinate 343 downwards.
ATGCTTAAAGCAGGCGACGTTGACGGTCTTGTTTCAGGCGCTTGCCACTCAACGGCAAACACACTTCGTCCAGGTCTTCAGGTAATTAAGACTGCGCCCGGAATCAATACCGTATCTAGTAGCTTTATAATGGTTGCCGATCGTGAGAATAAATATAACCCCGACGGCGTTGCTGTTTTTGCAGACTGCGCAATAAACATTGAACCAGACGCTCAGCAGATTGCTGATATCGCTATTTCTTCGGCAGAAACCGCAAAGAATATCGCAGGTATCGAACCCAGAGTTGCAATGCTTTCTTTCTCGACCAAAGGTTCTGGTAACGACGACAAGTTCTTTAAGTCCG